>JANPKC010000061.1:0-4604 GCA_031425855.1 Actinomycetes bacterium
TGGCCGGGATCGCACTCGTCGCCGGCGTCCTCCCCCTGACCCACTTTGCGGCGTGAGGCGGGCGGCATGAAGCTGACGCTCGCGGGCGTGTCGCACCACAAGGCGCCGATCGAGCTGCGGGAGCGCGTCGCGCTCGACCTCGACGCCTGCCGTGCGCTGGCCGGACGGCTCGCGGGCGAGGTCGAGCGCGACGCGCTCGCGCAGCTCGATCGGCGCCTTGTGGTGCGACACGCCCGCGAGCGTCAGCTTCATGCCGCCCGCCTCACGCCGCAAAGTGGGTCAGGGGGAGGACGCCGGCGACGAGTGCGATCCCGGCCAGGTTCAGCAGCGCGGCGCGACGGCCGCGCCAGCCCTCGTGCCGGAGCACGAGCAGGGCCGCGTACGTGGCGAGGATCAGGAGCGTGACGACCATCGCCGCGTCGAAGTCACCGCGCTCGAAGCTGGCGGCACCGACCCCGATCCCGAGCGTCAGGACGACGATCGCGCCCAGCACCGTCCGGGCGGCTAGCCGGTCGAGTGCGTCGAGCGGCGGCACCCGCACGCGGAGGACGCTGCGCTCGTGCCGCTTGAGGCGGCGCTCCTGCCAGAGGTAGAGCGAGGCCATGCCCGCCGCGAGCGTCAGCCCCGCGAAGCCCGCCAGCATGAGGACGGCGTGCACCGCGAGGACGACGCCGGAGCGATCCCCCTCGTCGAGCGCGGTCCCGCCTCCGGCCCAGGCGAGCGCGAGCAGCACGGCGGCGACGGGCATCACGGTCAGCCCGAGCAGCCTGTAGCGGGGCGTGCAGCCCCAGATCAGGTAGGCGCCGACGACGAGCCAGACGAAGAGGTTGAGCGCGCCCGCCCACGTCCCCCAGGGAAAGCCCTCGGCCGAGACGCCCTGCCCCACCAGCAGCGCCGTCTGCGCCAGCCAGCCGAGCCGCACGCCCCACGTCGCGAAGCGGCCCGCGAGGCCGGGGCCGCGCAGCTCGCCCGCATAGGCGAACGCCGCCTCCCCGTAGGCGAGCAGCGCGGGGACGACGAGGAACTCAGCCACTGCAGTCAGCCAACGGAGTCTCGGCGCTCGCGCGCGAGCTCGGCGAGCTCGGCGGTGTCGCGCTCGAGCCGCGACAGCTTGGCCGCGATGATCGCGACGTAGACGAGCAGGGTGACGAAGACGACCGCGTAGGCCGCGACGACGTAGTCGCTCTGGCTCATGCCGTCAGTATCTCTCGGAGCTCGCGAAGGTTCGCGTCGAGCCTCTTGCCGAGCAGCTCGACGCGGTAGAGCGTGTACGCGAGGACGGTGATCGCGAGCCAGCAGACGCAGAACGCGAAGAACATCGTCCCCGTCATCTGCGGCCCGTCCCGCGTGAATGTCGTCGGGTGGACGAAATCCTCGGCGAGGCGGATCGCGAGGAAGCTGACCGGGATCAGCGCGACCCCGAAGAGCGCGTAGACCGCCGAGACGTTCGCCCGCCGCGGCCCTTCCTCGATCGAGAAGCGGAGCATGAAGTACGCGGAGTAGAAGAGGAAGAGGACGAGGAAGAGGACGAGCTGGTTCGAGTCCCAGACCCACCAGTGGTTCCAGGAGGCCTTCGCCCAGATCGACCCCGTCGCGAGCGTCAGCGCGCCGAAGATCGTGCCCTGGTGGATCGCCACGTAGCTCTCGAGGTCGTAGCGCTCGCCGCCCTTCCAGAGCAGGCGCAGCGCCTTCCACGCACCCCAGCCGAAGCAGGCGTAGGCGGACAGGGCGATCGGTACGTGGAAGTAGAAGATCTTCTGGGAGATCCCCTGGTCGGCGTCCTCGGGAGCGATCCAGAACGCGAGGACGATCCCCGCTCCGACGAGCGCTGCGGAGAGCGCCGCGAGCGCCGGAACCGAGACGAGAGGGACCCTGCTATTCGGAGACGACGTACTCAAAGGACGCCCAGCACAGTATCGCGAAGACCGCGTCGTACAGACCGAGAAACATGAGGTACCGGCCGGGATCCGTCGAGACGCTCGCGCCGACGCCGCCGACGACGAGCGGGATCGCGAGCGGCAGGAAGAGCAGCGGCAGGATCAGCTCCCGTGTCCGGCTTGCGGCCGCCATCGCGGCGAGCAGGGTGCCCACGGCACAGATGCCCACGTTCGCGAGCAGGACGCCGAGGATCGCCTCGGCCTGCAGCGGCGAGAAGAAGACCGCGAAGGCCGGCAGCGCGACGAGCTCGATCAGCCCCAGGAAGACGAAGACGGCGGCGGACTTGCCGAGCCAGATCGCGCTCCGGTCGCACGGCGCGAGCACGAGCCCCTCGAGCGCGCCGCCCTCCCGCTCGGGAGCCCACGCGCGGGCGAGCCCGAGCAGCGCGGTGAAGACGAGCGCGACCCAGAGGAGGCCCTGCGCTGCAACCTCGTCGGCACCGGTCGGCAGGGCGAAGTGGAAGACGACGAGCGTCGAGACGACGAAGAGCAGCATCGCCGGCAGCGTGTCCCGAGCCCGCAGCTCCAACCGGAGATCCTTCCGCGCCAGCGCCGCGACGTCGGCGAGGTAGTTCATGCGAGCGCCAGACGCGCGGTCGCGAGCGGCTCGACGCGCGCGGGATCGTGGGTCGTCAGCAGGACGGTCGCCGTCCCGGCGAGCTCGGCGAGCTGCCGGTCCAGCAGCTCTGCGCCGTCGGCGTCGAGCGCGGTGAAGGGCTCGTCGAGGACGAGCAGCTCCGGCTCGTGCAGGAGCGCCCGGCAGAGCGCCAGCCGCTGGGTCATCCCGCGCGAGTACGAGGCGACGCGCTCGGCACGGACCTCCCACAGCCCGTAACGCTCGAGCAGCATCCCGGCCCGCTCCCGCCGCTCGGGGACGCGGTAGAGACGGCCGTACAGGTCGAGGTTCTCGAGCGCGGTCAGGTCGCGGTAGAGCAACGGCTCGTGCCCGAGATAGCCGAGCGCACCGCGGCCGGCAGCGACGTCCAACGAGCCTCCGGTCGGCGCGGCGAGCCCCGCCACGAGCCTCAGCAGCGTCGTCTTCCCCGAGCCGTTCGCGCCCGTGACCACGAGGAAGCCGCCCCGTTCCAGCTCGAGGTCGAGCGGCCGCAGCGCGCGCCGCGGTCCGTAGCGCTTCTCCACCGCCCGCGCGGCGATCACAGGAGCACGTCTGCGAGGACGAAGCAGAGGAAGACGATGCTGATGACCCCGTTCACGGTGAAAAAGGCGGCGTCGAGCCGGCGCAGGTCGCCCAGACGGACGAGCGAGTGCTCGTAGCCGAGCAACGCCGCCACTGCGGCGACGCCCAGCCAGTACGGCAGCCCCACGTCGAGGCCGGTCCCCGCGAGCACGAGCAGCGCGAGCGTCCCGAGATGGAACATCCGCGCGCCGGCGAACACGCCGGCCTCGCCGAAGCGGGTCGCCCACGAGTGCAGCCCCTGCTCGCGGTCGTGGGCGAGATCGAAGAGCGAGTAGAAGAAGTCGAACCCGGCGACCCAGAGCGCAACGGCTCCGCCGAGCGCCCAGGCCTGCCAGGGAAGCTCACCTGTCACCGCGGCCCACGCGCCGACAGGCGCCAGCCCGAGCGATGCGCCCAGCCACAGGTGGCAGAGCCAGGTGGCGCGCTTCAGGTAGGGGTAGACGACGAAGAGCACGACCGGCACCGGCCAGAGCCAGCGCACGAGCGGGTCGAGCTGGAAGACGGCCGCGAGGAAGAGCGCGAGGGAGACGCCGCAGAGGCCGAGCACCTGCACGCGCGAGAGCGTCCCCGACGGGAGCTCGCGGCCCGACGTGCGTGGGTTGCGGGCGTCGACCTCGGCGTCGATCAACCGGTTCAGGCCCATCGCGAGCGTCCGGGCGCCGACCATCGCCAGCGTGACCCAGAGCCAGTCCGCGGCAGAGGGCGTCTCGCCGAGCGCGAGCAGCATCCCGACGTAGGCGAACGGGAGCGCGAAGACGGTGTGCTCGAGCTTCACGAGCGACGCGAAGCGGCGCGGGAGCGAGACGGCGCTCGCGTTCACGTTTGCCTGTGCGCCGTGTCGGCTCCGGCGAGCAGGCCGAGCGCGTGGCCGAGCGCGGGCTGCAGCACGGCGTAGCCGTCGCGGCAGCCGCCGGGCGAGCCGGGGAGGTTGACGACGAGCGTGCGCGCGTGCACCCCGGCGACACCGCGCGAGAGCAGCGCATGGGGAGTCTTCGCGAGCGAGTCGGCACGGATCGCCTCCGCGATCCCCGGCGCCTCACGGTCGATCACCGAGCGCGTCGCCTCGGGAGTCACGTCACGGGGCGCGACGCCCGTGCCGCCGGTGGTCAGCACGACCGCGGCCGACTCGGCCAGCTCGGCGATCGCAGTCGCGATCTCGCCCGCCTCGTCGGGGACGACCCGGCGCGCGACCTCGTAGCCGTCGCCGGCGAGGAGCTCGGCGAGGAGGTCGCCGCTCCGGTCCTCGCGCGTGCCTGCGACGACCCCGTCCGACACGGTCAACACGGCGGCCTTCACACGATCTCCTTCGTCTTCTCGACCAGCGTCACCTCGGCGATCACCATTTCCTTGTCGATCGCCTTTGCCCTGTCGTAGACGGTCAGCGCGGCGACCGAGGCCGCCGTGAGCGCCTCCATCTCGACCCCTGTCTGCGCGGTCGTCTCTGCCGCGGCCGTGATCTCGACGCCGTC
>JANPKC010000062.1:0-3806 GCA_031425855.1 Actinomycetes bacterium
ATCGGCGTCTGCACGGTGTTCTACGACGTCGCCTACCAGTCGTACCTCACCTCCATCGTCGAGCGGACGCAGCTCTTCGACGGCAAGTCGAAGCTCGAGGTCAGCCGGTCGGCGTCGGCGCTCGGCGGCCCCGCGCTCGCCGGCGTGCTCGTCGACGTGCTGCGCGCGCCCGTTGCCGTCCTCTTCGACGCGATCAGCTTCCTCGTCTCCGCAGTGTTCCTCTTCGCGATCCGCACCGAGGAGAAGCACGTGCCCACGAAGGAGGCGCGGCAGGAGGCGAAACCGTCGATGGCGATCGAGCTGCGGGAGGGGCTCCGGTGGGTCTTCGGGAACCCGTACCTGCGCACCGTCTCGGCCTCGACCGCGACGTTCAACCTCTTCGGCCAGATGTTCTTCGCGATCCTGACGATCTACCTCGTCCGCGAGCTCGAGATGTCCGTCGCGGTGATGGGTGTGATCTTCGCGATCGGCCAGGTCGGCTACTTCCTCGGCGCCGTCTTCGCCAACCGCATCTCGAAGCGGCTCGGAGTCGGGCGGTCGATCCTCTTCGGCGCCGCGCTCGGAATTACGAACCTGCTCGTCCCGCTCGCACCGCAGGATGCGAACGGGGCGATCCCGTTCCTCGTCGTGGCGACGGTGGCGGGGAGCTTCGGCGTCGTCCTCTACAACGTGACGCAGCTCTCGATGCGACAGGCGATCACGCCGGAGCGGCTGCAGGGGCGGATGAACTCCACGATCCGCTTCATCGTCTGGGGCGTGATGCCGCTCGGTCAACTCGTCGGCGGCGCGCTCGCGACGTGGTTCGGCCTGCGCACCGCGATCTGGGTCGGGACGATCGGGATCTCGTTCGCCTGGTTGCCGCTCGTGTTCGGGCCGCTGCTCGCGCTGAAGGAGATGCCCGAGCCGTACCAGGAGCCACCGGCGCCGGACGCGCTCGACGCCGACGCCGACGCGGTCACGCCAGGCCCGTTCCCGACGCCGACGCCCGAGGAGGCGTAACCCGGGCGGTACGCTCGGCACATGCCCGAGCTCCCCGAGGTCGAGGCGTGGGTGCGCGAGCTCGACCCGCTCGTGTCGGCCTCGCCGGTCGTGCAGGCCGGCCCGGCGCACATCGCGACGCTGAAGACGTTCGACCCGCCGCTGCGTGAGCTCGAAGGACGCCGCCTCGACGGGGCCGGCCGCCGCGGCAAGTGGCTCCTCTTCCCCACCGCCGACCGGGCGCTGCAGCTGCGCGTGCACCTGATGAGCGCCGGGCGCATCCGCCATCTCACCCCCGGGGCGAAAGGGCCGAAGACGCCCGCCTTCCGGCTTCGCTTCGAGAACGGCGGCGAGCTCGTGTTGACAGAGGCGGGCTCGAAGAAGCGCGCCGGGGTCTGGCTGGAGACGCCGGAACAGACCGAGGCGGAGCTCGCGCACCTCGGGCCGGAGGCGCTCGGCCTCGGCGCCGAGAGGCTGCGGGAGATCCTCGCCGGCGACAACCGCCGCCTGCACTCGCTCCTGCGCGACCAGCGGGCGCTCGCGGGAATCGGCCGCGCGCACGCGAACGAGGTCCTCCACCGTGCGCAGCTGTCGCCGTTCGCGCTCTCCGGCAAGCTCGGCGACGACGAGATCGCGCGGCTCGCCGAGGCGATCGAGGACGATCTCGCTCGCGCGCTCGAGCTGCGCATCGCCGGGAAGGGCGACAAGGACGTCTATCTCGTCCACAGGCGGCTCGGCGAGCCGTGCCCTCGCTGCGGGGAGCCGCTGCGGCAGGTCGACTACGAGGAGCACACGGTCTTCTACTGCGCTCCCTGCCAGACGGGCGGCCGCGTCCTGAAGGACCGGCGGATGTCGCGCCTGCTCCGGTAGCTGTCGACTTCGGCCGCCGCCGTTCGTCCTATGGAGTGACAACGGCAGACGAAGGAGGAGTTGCATGGCCGGACAGATGGTTCATCTCGAGATCCCCGCGGGCGACACCGCGAAAGCACGCGAGTTCTGGGGCGGGCTCTTCGGCTGGGAGTTCCAGGCCTTCGAGGGCAGCCCGACCGAGTACCACATGACGAGGTTCTCGGAGAGCACGGGCGGCGCGATCATGGCCGCGGATGGAACGCCCGGGCCGCGCGTCTACTTCGACGTCGACGACATCAACGCCGGCGTCGCCCGTGTGAACGAGCTCGGCGGCGAGGCGGGCGAGGCGATGCCCGTCCCCGGCATGGGGTGGTTCGCGACCGTCAAGGACAACGTCGGCAACGACTTCGGCCTTTGGCAGACCGACCCGTCGGCGTCCGCGCCGGCGTAGCCGCCACTCGGGCTCAGACGGGGAGCGTCACGACGAGGCGCTCCCCGTCGAGCTCGATCTCGCCGCCGACCGAGCGGACGAGCAGCACTGCGACTGCGGCGCCGAGGTCCTTCGCCGACTCGCCGAGCACGATCGGCGCCGCCTCCTCGATCACAGGCTGGATCGCGACGCGCGGCCCGTCGACCGTGACGGCGACGTCGACGCCTCCGTGGCGCGCCGCCGCGCGAACGAGCGCCGCGAGCGCGCGCTCGACCGGCTCGGGATCGACCCGGACGACCGTCCCCGTGCCCGTCGCGCCCTCGGGGGCGAGCGAGAGCGAATCCACCTCGCGCACGACCGGGTCGTACCGGCCGCCCTCGATCCGGGCCGCGAGCGAGAGCAGGTCGAGCAGGTGGGCGAGCTCGTCGGCGGAGCTGTCGATCAGCCCGAGGTAGCGGGCGCGCTTCTCCTCGTCGAGGTCGTCCATGCGCAGCATCGTCTTCGCGAAGCCCTGCACGGTCGCGAGCGGCGTCCGCAGGTCGTGGCAGGCGAGCGAGACGAGGCGGGAGAAGTCGTCGGCCACGGCGGTGCTAGCGTAACCGCGTGACGGAGATCTCAAGCGCGACGCCCGATCTCCAGGCGTCATCGCCCGACGTGCGGCTGTCCCTCACGCGGGCGGGCGTCACCGGCGTCCAGAAGGCCGTTCGGGTCAGCCACGAGGGCCACCAGACGGTGATGGCGGCGCAGATCGAGTGCACCGTCGACCTCTCGCACAGCCAGAAGGGCGTCCACATGTCGCGCTTCGCCGAGCTCTTCGAAGAAGCCATCGAGGCGGTCGTGGGGACCGAGGCGCTCCACGTCGAGGCGCTCGCGGAGCACATCGCGCGCCACATCGTCGGCCGCCAGAGCGCGCTGCGCGCGGAGGCACGGATCACCGCGCAGTGGCCCGTGCGCCGGACGACGCCCGTCAGCAGGCTCTCGACCCAGGAGATGGTCTCGCTCGTCGGGATCGCCGCGGCGACCGCCGAAGGAGTGCGCCGCGTCGTCGGCGTCGAGGCGACCGGGATCAACGCCTGCCCCTGCGCCCAGGGGCTCGTGCGCGGACGCGCCGCCGAGCGGCTGGCGGAGGCCGGCTACGAAGACGTCGAGCGGATCCTCGACCTCGTCCCGCTCGCGACGCACAACCAGCGCGGCAAGGGGACGCTCTACGTCGGGACCGAACGCCAGCTGGACGCGAACGACCTCGTCGCGGTCGTGCAGGACTCGATGAGCGCCCCGATCTACGAGCTGCTGAAGCGGCCGGACGAGCTCTTCGTGGTCGAGCACGCGCACCTGCAACCCCGCTTCGTCGAGGACTCGGTGCGCCTGTCGATCAAGGGCGCGCTCGACGCGATGCCCGAGCTCGCCGACGGGGACTTCCTCTTCGCCCGGCAGGTCAACTTCGAGACGATCCACGCCCACGACGTGCTCGCCGAGCGCGAGGGCACGGTCGGCGAGCTGCGCGCCGAGCTGGCCGGCGGCGCCGCTCCGGGCAGGCACACGAGCCTGG
>JANPKC010000063.1:0-5372 GCA_031425855.1 Actinomycetes bacterium
GCGGTCGCCGAAGCGCTCCGCCATCGCCACGACCAACTCCTCGGCCGAGAGCTCCTCGGAGCCCGCCGCCAGGGCGGCGATGTCATCTTGGGCAGTCGGTTTCACACGCGGAAGCTTACCAGGGTTCATAACACAAGCTAATCGACAGTATTAGTAGACAACCGGTACCTTGGCGCGCGTGGACTGGAAGCTCTCGCTCGCGGGACTGCTGATCGGCGTGCTCGTCGGGATGACCGGGATGGGCGGCGGCTCGCTGATGACGCCGATGCTCGTCTTCTTGTTCGGCTTCAAGCCGACGGTCGCGATCGGCACGGACATCCTCCACGGCGCCATCTTCAAGAGCTTCGGCGCCGCGCGGCACCGGCAACTGGGGACCGTCCACGCCCGCCTGACGCTCTGGATGCTGCTCGGCTCGGCGCCGTTCTCGCTGGTCGGCGTGGCCCTCTCCACGTGGCTCGGGCACCGCTACGGCGAGGGCTTCGAGGACACGGCCGCGATCATCCTCGGAGTGGCGCTGATCGCGGGCGGCCTCGGCTTCGCCGTGAAGACCTTCCTCACCGGGCGCGCGAAGAGCGACGCACCCTTCGCGCTGCAGGCGTCCGACCGGCGGATCGCGTTCCTCCTCGGCGTCGCCGGTGGCTTCATCGTCGGGCTGACGTCGGTCGGCAGCGGCACCTTCTTCGGGCTCGTGATGCTGCTCGTCTTCCCCCTCACCGCGGCCAAGGTCGTCGGCACCGACATCTTCCACGCCGCGGCGCTGCTCTGGGTCGCGGGAGCGGGCCACCTCGTCGCCGGGAACGTCGACCTGCACGCGACCGGCTGGCTGCTGATCGGCTCGATCCCGGGCGTGCTGCTCGGCAGCCAGGTCTCGATCAACCTCCCCGAGCGCGCGCTCCGGCTCGGCCTCGCCATGACCCTGACGCTGGCGGGGCTCAAGCTCGCACAGGTGCCGGGCGCCGAGTTCGTGATCCTGGCCGTGCTCTCGCTCGCGGCGGTGATCCTGCTCGTCGCCGGTGCCCGGAAGGTGTTCAGAGGCTCCGCGAAGCCGGTTCCGGCCGCGGCGGAAGCGGGCACGACTCGAATCTCCGGCCGCTGAGCAGGTAGCCGAGCTTGTACGCCTCGCAGCCGGCGCAGAGGCCGGTCGCGGCGGCGAGCAGCGCCAGCGAGGCGACGATCGCGCCGAGCACGGTGCCGAGCCCCTCGAATCCGGCGGCGAACGCGAGGCTCGCGCCGGTGAGGAAGACCGCGCCGACGATGTTCGCGAACCGCGGCGGCCTCGCGTCCTCGAGCGGCCCCTCGCCGAGCCGCGGCTGGACGAGCTCGAAGTAGGCGACGCACGGCAGGCACCAGCGGCGGCCGAGGGTGAGCCCGATCGCGAGCTGGGCCGCCAGCAGCGCGAGCAGCCACCAGGGGCCGATGATCACGGCAACGGCGGACACGAGCCCGACGACCGCCTGGTTGAACCGCGGCGCCCGCGCGTCGATCACGGTCGTGTCGCGGTAGGGATCGGCCGCACGCTCCATCGCCCGAGCGTAGCCACTGCGCAGCGTGAGACGCGCCGAAAACTAGAATCCCCCGGCTGTGGCCCGTATCGCCTCGACCGTGCTGGTGGTCGCCCTGCTCGCGGCCACCGCCGCGGCGTTCGCGCTCACCCAGGGGCTGAAGCTGGAGAAGAGCCCCATCTTCGGCACCCGCGTCCCGGTGCCGGTCTTCTCCCCCGTCTGCGGCTGCGACAAGGCGGTCGCGCGGATCGCGTTCAAGCTGCGCAGGGCCGACCGGATCGACGTCTCGATCGTCGACGGCGGCGAGGTCGTCCGCACGATCGAGCGGGGCCGGAGCTATCCGAAGGGGCCGGTCGAGATCGAGTGGGACGGGCGCGACGACGCGGGCCGGGTGCTGCCGGAAGGCGAATACCGGCCGCGGATCCACCTGCGCGGCGAGCGCCAGACGATCACGCTCCCGAACCCGATCACGATCGACGTGACCGCGCCTGTGCTCCAGGACGTGACGATCCCGCCCGCCCTGATCTCGCCCGACGGCGACGGCCGCGCCGACAAGGTCACCGTCCGCTATCGCCTCAGCGAGCCCGGCCGCGGCGAGCTGTACGTCAACGGCAGGCGACGGGCGCTGACGCGCTTCCCCCGAGTCGAGGAGACGATCGTCTGGAACGGCAAGGCGCGCGGTCAGGCGGTCCGGGCGGGCCGTTACTCGCTGCAGCTCGTCGCCTTCGACCCGGCGGGGAACCGCACCGCGCGAACGCCGCCCGTGCGCGTGACGGTCAGGTACGTGGCGCTCGGGCGCACGCGGATCGCCGTCGCCGCCGGCGCGGCGTTCGCCGTGCGGGTCTCGTCCGATGCCGAGCGCGTCCGCTGGACGCTCGGCGGTCGCAGCGGCTTCTCGCGTCCGGGCACGCTCCGCCTGATCGCCCCGCTCCAGAAGGGCCGCTTCACACTGACGGTCTCCGCCAACGGGCACACGGCGCGCGCCGCGGTCTTCGTCCGGGAGCTCTCGCGCTGACCGAGCTCGCCCGTCTCGCCGGACCGCTGGGCTGCCTCGGGGTCGCGCTCCTGCTCGTCGGGACGCGGCGGGAGCTGCGGCTCGCGGGCCTCGTCGCCTGGGCCGCCGGCGCCGGCCTGCTCGGCCTCTATCTCGCGCCTGAGGGGCGCACCCAGCTGCTCGCGGTCCTGGCCGTCGGCGGGCTCGTCGCCGCCGCGGCGGGCGCATGGCTGCTGCTGCGCGCGCCGTGGGCGCTCGCGTTCGCGACCCTCGCGTGCGTCCCGATCCGGATCCCGCTCGACGTGGGCGACGAGGAGGCGAACCTGCTCCTGCCGCTCTACGGCGTCGTCGGCGCGTACGCGCTCGCGCTGGCCTGGCAGCTCCTGCGCGGGGACGCGCGCTCGCGCGAGCTCGGCCCGATCGCCTGGCCGCTCGCGGCGGTCGTCGCGTGGACAGGGTTGGCGCTCCTCTGGACGGACGACCTGCGCGAGGGCGCGATCTTCCTGGCCGCGTTCATGCTCCCCTTCTGCCTGCTCGCCGTCGGGATCGCGCGGCTCCCCTTCAGCCGCCGCGCGCTGCTCGGCCTGTACGGCGCGCTGCTTGCGACCGCGCTCGCCTACGCGGGCGTCGGCCTCTACCAGTGGGCGACGCGCGAGGTCTTCTGGAACCCGAAGCTGCGCGTCGACAACGCCTACGCGCCCTTCTTCCGCGTCAACTCGGTGTTCTGGGACCCGTCGATCTACGGGCGCTATCTCGTCGTCGCGATCCTCGCCACGCTCGCGCTCGTCCTGCTCGGCGTCCGCGAGCGGGTGCTCGCCGCGGGGATCGGGGCGATCGCGGCGATCTGGGTGGGCCTCCTCTTCTCGTTCTCGCAGTCGAGCTTCGCGGCGCTGATCGCCGGAACGCTGGCGGCAGCGGCGGTGATCTGGCGCTGGCGCGCGGCGGCGGCGCTGGCGGTGCTCGCGGTCGTGCTCGTGTCTGCGGGATTCGCCACGCCCCAGGTCAGGCACGAGCTGCTCGACCAGTCCCGGGCCGGGCTCAACTCCGTCACGAGCGACCGCGCGGGGCTCGTCGGCAACGGCCTGCGGATCGCGGTCGACCATCCGCTCGTCGGCGTCGGCACCGGCAGCTTCAAGCGGGCGTACGCCGAGCGAACCGGCCTCAAGGGCGAGGAGCCGAAGAAGGCTGCGTCGCACTCGACGCCCGTCACCGTGATCGCTGAGACGGGTGTGCCGGGGCTCGTGCTGCTGGGCATGCTCGGCTACGTGGCGCTGGCGTCGGCCTTCCGCGCGCGCGGCCGGGCGCCTGCGGGACGCGCGGCACTCGTCGCGGCGCTTACGCTTGGCGCGATCGCCGTGCACAGCCTCTTCTACAACGCGCTCTTCGAGGACCCGACCATGTGGGTGCTCCTCGGCCTGATCGCGCTCGCCGGGGCTCACCGGCCCCAGGAGGTGGCGGTCGCGTGATCGAGGCCTGGAAGCGTGTGCTCGTGCTGGCGCCGCACACCGACGACGGCGAGTTCGGCTGCGGCGGCACGATGGCGCGGCTCGTCGAGGCGGGCGTCGAGGTGCATTACCACGCCTTCTCGATCGCGACCCGCTCGCTGCCGCCGGGGTTCGCGCCGGACACGCTCGCCCGCGAGGTCCGCGAGGCGACCGGCGAGCTCGGGATCCCCGAGGAGCAGCTCCGCGTCCACGACTTCGACGTCCGCACGTTCCCCGAGCGCAGGCAGGACATCCTCGAGCTGCTCGTCTCGCTGTGGGAGGAGCTCCGGCCCGACGCCGTGTTCCAGCCCTCGCACCACGACGTCCACCAGGATCACCAGACGATCGCCCAGGAGGGCCTGCGCGCCTTCAAGCGGACGACCGTGCTCGGCTACGAGATCCCCTGGAACAACTTCGACTTCTCCTACGGCGCGTACGTCGCGCTGGAGCAGAGACACCTGGAGAGGAAGGTGGCGGCGCTGGCGCGCTATGCCTCGCAGCAGCACCGGCGCTACGCGAACCCGGAGTACGTGTGGAACCTGGCCCGCGTGCACGGGATCAACGTCAACCGCGAGTACGCGGAGTGCTTCCAGGTCTACCGGATCGTCGCCTAGCCGCCGCCGGCCTCTTCGATCCGCTCGATCCGCGCGCTGCCGTCGTCGTCCACGTCGACCACGACGTAGAGCTGGCCCCGGCCGATCGAGCGCTCGATCTCTCGCGCCCGCTCGGCGTTCGCGTAGTAGGTCTCGATCCCGTACTCGATCCCGACCGAGTCTCCCGGTGCGGCGTCGCCGCGCGCGCGGCCGCAGATGACCGTCCCCGACGGGCGCCCTGGGTCGGCATAGCTCGCACGCCACTCGCCGCCGGCCTCGTCGAGCCGAGCGCAGACCTTCTCGCCGCGCCTGACCTCGCCGAGCACCGGCAGCGTCGAGATCTCGTAGCGCAGGACGACGTAGTTGCCGCGGAAGATGTCGAGCGGGTCGACCGGCTCCGCCTTCAGCCTGATCTCGCGGCCGAAGGCGAGGTCGGCCTCGGCGAGCCCGGCCATGCCGAGCGGCACGGCCAGCTGGACACAGACGACGACGAGGAGCGCGATCCGGCGGCGTCTGCTCACGACGCCGCCATCCGCTCCAGCAGCCGCTTCCGCTGCCGTTCGAGCACCCAGGCGATCCCGAGCACGAGCAGGCCGGCACCGATCATCCCGAGCGAGCGCGGGAGCGCGTCCCAGAAGACGTCGAAGTAGCGGGCGACGAGGTCGACGGCGACGAGGACGACGCCGAGGTTCACGAGCCACGCCTCGTCGCTGAGATAGCCCGCGTAGACGAGCCCGAGCGCCAGCGCGGCGAAGAGGAGGTTGAAGACGACCGCCCAGACGTTGCCGGCGCCGCCGAG
>JANPKC010000064.1:0-2700 GCA_031425855.1 Actinomycetes bacterium
GTCGGTGCCGGCCTCGAGCGGGCGGCCGAGGAGGATCGTGTGGTCGCCGCCCTCGAGCTCCCGGTCGAGCTCGCAGGCGAGCCACGCCACGGCGCCGCCGAGCACGGGGACGCCGTCGACGAGCTCGTGCGGGACGCCCGCGAGCTTCTCCTCGCCGCTCGCTTTCGTCGCGAAGCGGCGGGCGACCTCCTCCTGGCCGGACGCGAGCACGTTGATGCAGAAGCGGCCGGAGTTGCGGACAGCCTCGAGCGTGTTCGAGGCATGGTCGAGGGCGACGAGCACGAGCAGCGGGTCGAGCGACAGGGAGGTGAGCGCATTCGTGGTCGCGCCGCGAGGGCCGGAGTCGTCGCGGCTCGTGACGACCGCGACCCCGGTTGCCCAGCTCGCCATCAGCCTGCGGAGCTGCTGCGCGTCGAGCGTCGTGCTCATGCGCGGATGGTCGCACACGCGTGATGTGTCAGACTCGGCCGTGGCCGAAAGGAGCTTCGACGTCGTCGTGATCGGGGCCGGCCCGGCCGGTGAGGTCGCTGCCGGGCGCCTGGGCGAGGCGGGCGTCGAGGTCGCGCTCGTCGAGCAGCACCTCGTCGGCGGCGAGTGCTCCTACTACGCCTGCATGCCGTCCAAGGCGCTGCTGCGGCCGGCCGAGCTGCTCGCGGAGATCGGCCGCGTGCCGGGCGTTCGTGGCGACGGTCTCGACGCGGCGGCCGTGCTCGCTCGGCGCGACGAGGTGATCCACGAGCTCGACGACTCCTCGCAGCTGCCGTGGCTCGATGAGCGCGGCGTGACGCTCGTACGGGGTCACGGGCGGCTGGACGGTGAACGTCGCGTGCTCGTGGGCGAGGACGTGCTGACGGCCCGGCGGGCAGTCGTGGTGGCGACCGGCAGCGGGCCGGCGATGCCGCCGATCCCGGGCCTCGCGGACGCACGGCCGTGGGGGAACCGGGAGGCGACGACGGCCAAGGTGCCGCCGGAGAGCCTGGTCATCCTCGGCGGAGGTGTCGTCGGGGTGGAGCTGGCGCAGGCCTGGTCGTCGCTCGGCACTCGGGTCGTGCTGCTCGAGGGAGCGCCACGCGTGATCGTGCGCGAGGAGCCGTTCGCGTCGGCGGAGGTCGAGGCCGCGCTCGTCGAAGCGGGAGTCGACGTGCGAACGGGGAGCCGCGCGGTCGGGGTCTCCCGGGACGACGACGGCGTCTCCGTCGAGCTCGAGGACGGGACGAGCGCGTGCGGCGCTGAGCTCCTCGTCGCGGTCGGGCGCAAGCCGCACACCGCCGAGCTCGGCCTCGACACTGTCGGCCTCGAGCCCGGTGAGCCCGTCGAGGTCGGGACGAACCTCCGGTCGCCGCGGCACGACTGGCTCTACGCGATCGGCGACAGCAACGGCCGCGCGCTGCTGACGCACATGGGCAAGTACCAGGGGCGGCTCGCCGCCGACACGATCCTCGGCAAGAACGTCGCGCTCCTCTCGGACGGGGCACTGTCGCCGCGCGTCATCTTCACCGATCCGCAGGTCGCCGCTGTCGGGCACACGCTCGGATCGGCCGAGGCGGCCGGAATGGTCGTGCGCGCCGTCGACGTGCCGACGAGCGGCAGCGCGGGCGCGAGCTTCGCCGGCAGGAACACGCCCGGAACGTCCCGGCTCGTGCTCGACGACGTCCGCGGCGTCGTCGCGGGCGCCACCTTCGTCGGCTTCGAGGTGAGCGAGATGCTCCATGCGGCGACGATCGCCGTCGTCGGTGAGGTCCCCCTCGACCGCCTCGTCCATGCCGTCCCGTCGTTCCCGACCCGCAGCGAGCTCTGGCTGAAGCTGCTGGAGGCGGCCGGGCTGTAAGCGATATCTCCAGGGACAGTCCCTGGGACATGTCCCGAGCAGACAAGATGGGCGGCGATGGCCGCGCTCGACGAGCTCCTGAACGACATCTTCGACCCGCCCTTGCTCCTGCGGGCCGTGCTCTCGAAGCCGCGCTCGGACGAGTTGCCGAAGCGGGTCACCGTCGACCCCGTGGAGCTGCGCGGCTCGGGCGCGTTCCAGTTCACGGCGCAGCTCGCCGACCGGGTGACGCACGAGAACCTGCCGCCCGGCGATGCCCGCGAGCGCCTCGGCCTCCTGCTTACCGACTACGGGCAGGGGCTGCTGCAGACCGCGGAGGCCGACTGGCAGGTGCTCGGCGAAAAGGTGCTGCGCAGGCCGCCGACCCGGGCGTCCGCGACGTCGGCGGCCGCGCCGCGCGAGCACGACCGCCGCAAGCGCTACCTGCTCGAGGAGGGGACGCCGGTGCCGTTCCTCGTCGAGCTCGGCGTGATGACGCCCGACGGCAAGGTGCGGAGCAGCCGCTACGACAAGTTCCGCCAGGTGAACCGCTTCCTCGAGCTCGTCGACGACGTCGTCCCCGCGCTCCGGCCGGACGGGACACTTCGCGTGGTCGACTTCGGCTGCGGCAAGTCGTACCTCACCTTCGCGATCCACCACCTGCTGACCGAGCTGCGCGGGCGCGAGGTCGAGATCGTCGGGCTCGACCTCAAGGAGGACGTGATCGCGGCCTGCTCCGCGTTCGCGGAGCGCTCGGGCGCCGCCGGGCTCCGCTTCGAGCGCGGCGAGATCGCAGGCTTCGACCCCGATGGTTTCGACAGAGGCGGCGGCGTCGACCTCGTCGTCAGCCTGCACGCGTGCGACACCGCCACCGACGAGGCGCTGGCACAGGC
>JANPKC010000065.1:0-7917 GCA_031425855.1 Actinomycetes bacterium
CCGGTGGGGAAGTCGGGGCCCTTGACGTGCTTCATCAGGTCCTCGACGTTCGAGTCGGACTTGTCGATCAGCTGCACGATCGCGTCGACGATCTCGCCGAGCCGGTGCGGGGGCATGTTCGTCGCCATCCCGACCGCGATCCCCGCGGAGCCGTTGACGAGCAGGTTCGGGAAGCGCGACGGCAGCACCGACGGCTGCTTGCGCGACTCGTCGTAGTTCGGCTCGAAGTCGACGGTGTCGGCGTCGATGTCGCGCAGCATCTCGGTCGCGATCCGCGAGAGGCGGGCCTCGGTGTAGCGCATCGCGGCCGGCGGGTCGTCGTCGATCGAGCCGAAGTTGCCCTGGCCGTCGACGAGCGGGTAGCGCAGCGAGAACGGCTGCGCCATCCTGGTCAGCGTGTCGTAGATCGACGCGTCGCCGTGCGGGTGGTACTTGCCCATCACGTCGCCGACGGTCGCGGCCGACTTCTTGTAGGGCCGGTTCGGCTGCAGGCCCGCCTCGTGCATCCCGTAGAGGACCCGGCGGTGCACCGGCTTGAGGCCGTCGCGGACGTCGGGCAGCGCGCGCCCGACGATCACGCTCATCGCGTAGTCGAGGTAGCTCGAGCGCATCTCCTGCTCGAGCTCGCGCGACTCGATCCGGCCGCCGCCGAGCGGTTCGTTCGTGACGTCAGACATCAGACGTCCAGGAAGCGCACGTCACGCGCGTTCTCTTCGATGAAGGCTCGCCGCGGCTCGACCTGGTCGCCCATCAGGGTCGAGAAGATCCTGTCCGCGGCCGAGGCGTCCTCGACGTCGACGCGGATCAGGAGGCGCTTGGCCGGGTCCATCGTCGTCTCCCAGAGCTGCTCCTCGTTCATCTCGCCGAGGCCCTTGAAGCGCGAGAGCTGCAGGCCCTCCTTGGCGAGGTCGAGCGACTCGTGGCGCAGCGCCGCGAACGTCTCCGCCTCGCGCCGCTTCTTGCCGGCGGCGAGCGCGAACGGCGGCGGGCCGACGATCTCGAGCAGCTTGCCGTACGCCTTGCGGAGGTTCGCGTAGATCGGGGAGGAGAAGAGCTCGGCCGGGACCGTGATGTGCGTCGCGGAGCTCGTCTCCGTCTCGACGACCTTGACCTCGATCGATCCCTCGGCGCTGCCGAGGATGCTGAGCGCGTAGCCGTTGTCGACCGATGCCACGATCGCCTCGTCGAGGTCGGCGAGCGACGCCGCCTCGCCCTCGACGATCCGGTGCGTGATCACGAAGTCGGCCGCGGCGGCGCCGTAGTCGACCCGGAGGCGGGCGAGCCAGCCCTCGAACTCGGCCAACGAGCGCACGAAGCGGCCCCAGCGGGCCTCGGTCAGTTTGACCGCCTCGCCGGAACGCGAGGTGATCTCGAGGTCGCCGACCCGCTCCCGGACGAGCAGCTCCTCGAGCTGGGCGTCCTTCTCGAAGTAGTACTCCTGGTTGCCGAGCTTGACCTTGTAGAGCGGCGGCACGGCGATGTAGATGTGGCCGCGCTCGATCAGCTCGGGCATCTGGCGGTAGAGGAACGTCAGGATCAACGTCCGGATGTGGGAGCCGTCGACGTCGGCGTCGGTCATCACGATGATCCGGTGGTAGCGGAGCTTCGCGATGTCGAACTCCTCGCCGAGGCTCGTCCCGATCGCGGTGATCATCGCCTGGATTTCGTTGTTGGAGAGGACCTTGTTGATCCGGTTCTTCTCCGAGTTGATGATCTTCCCGCGCAGGGGCAGGATCGCCTGGTAGGTACGGTCGCGGCCCATCTTCGCGGAGCCGCCGGCGGAGTCGCCCTCGACGATGAAGAGCTCGGCCGACTCCGGGTCCTTGATCGAGCAGTCGGCGAGCTTGCCCGGCAGCGACATGCTCTCGAGCGCGCTCTTGCGCCGCGTCAGCTCACGCGCCTTGCGGGCGGCCTGGCGGGCGCGCGCGGCCGAGATCGTCTTCGTGATGATCTGGCGCGCGTCCTGGGGGTTCTCCTCCAGGAACTCGGCGAGCTTCTGGTTGACGACCTGCTTGACGAGGCTCTCGATCGGCGGGTTGCCGAGCTTCGTCTTCGTCTGGCCCTCGAACTGCGGGTTGCGCAGCTTCACGGAGATGACCGCTGCGAGCCCCTCGCGCACGTCCTCCCCCTCGAGGTTGTCCTCCTTCTCCTTCAGCAGGCCCTTCTCGCGCGCGTACCGGTTGATCGTGCCGGTCAGCGCAGCGCGGAAGCCCGAGAGATGAGTACCGCCCTCGTGGGTGTTGATGTTGTTCGCGAAAGAGAAGACCGACTCGACGTACGAGGTGTTCCACTGCATCGCCACCTCGACGGCACCGTCGTCGTTCTCGCCCTCGAAGTAGACGATGTGCTTGTGCACGGGATCCTTCGCGTCGTTGACATAGGCGACGAAGTCCCTGATCCCGCCCTCGGCGTAGAACTCGTGCCGCTCCTCACCCTCGCGCTCGTCGGTGAGGACGATCCGGAGGCCGCGCGTCAGGAAGGCCGTCTCGCGCAAACGCTGGACGAGCGTGGAGATCGTGAAGTCGACCTCCTCGAAGATCTCCGCATCGGGGAGGAAGTGGATCGTCGTCCCGGACTCGCCCTTCTCGGCCTCGCCGACCACCTCGACGCCGCCGAGCGGGACGCCGCGCTCGAACTCCTGGCGGTGCACCTTGCCGTCGCGGCGGACCTCGGCGACGAGCCGCTCGGAGAGCGCGTTGACGACCGAGACGCCGACGCCGTGGAGACCGCCGGAGACCTTGTAGCCGTCGCCGCCGAACTTGCCGCCGGCGTGGAGCTTCGTCAGGACGACCGTCATCGCCGAGAGACCCTGCTCCTCGATCAGGTCGACCGGGATGCCGCGGCCGCGGTCGGAGACGGTGACCGAATTGTCCGGATGGAGGGTGACCTCGACGTGGTCGTTGTGCCCTGCGAGCGCCTCGTCGACGGCGTTGTCCACGACCTCGTAGACCAGATGGTGGAGCCCGCGCGGGCCGGTCGAGCCGATGTACATCCCCGGCCGCAGCCGGACGGGCTCGAGGCCCTCCAGAACGGTGATGTCTTTAGCGGTATAGGCGGTTTCGGTCATTAAAAAAGCCCTGCAAATAGCCTCTTTGCGGGCGGAGCGCAGTCTATCAGAAACGGCGGTCGTCGGGGGTGTCGCCGGCACCCTTCGAGAGGCTCGCTGCAGCCGCCCTCGCGACCAGCCTGCGCAACTCCTCGTCCTCGATCCCGGCGGCGAGCTCGGCTGCCTCGGCGCGGCTCTCGGGCGTGCTCGCGTGGATCGGGTCGGCGCGTTCTGACGGACGCTGCGACCGGGGCTCCGGAAGCGGGCCTGCGGCGAACTTGAGCGCCCGCGGCGTCGCGTTGCCGAGCTCCGGACGGAGCTGCGCGAGGATCGTCTCGGCCAGGCGGCCGAGCTCGAACGCCCAGGTCGAGGAGGACGTGTGCACGAGCAGCGTCCCGTCACGCGAGATCCTGGCGGGCCAGGCATTGCGTGAGACGGTCTCTCCGACGGCGGCGGGCCAGGCCCGGGCGATCGCGGCCGTGTCGCCCTCGATCGGCCCGAAGCGTCCGAGCTCGCGACGCACCTCCGCGTCGAGCCTCTCCATCACCGGACGCTCACCGCGCCGGGCGTGACCTCGAGGAGCTGCGCCGGCTCGAGCGGCAGCGCGTCGGCACCCGTGGCCGTGACCATCGCCTGGCCGACCCGGCCGATGCGCTCGGCGAGGATCCGGCGGCGGGACGCGTCGAGCTCGGAGAGGACGTCGTCGAGCAGCACGAGCGGCGGCGTCCCGCGCTGGTCGGCGATCACCTCGGCCTCGGCGAGCAGGAGCGAGAGCACGGCGAGGCGCTGCTCCCCCTGCGAGCCGAAGCTGCGCAACTCGCGGTCGCCGGAGCGGACGGTGATGTCGTCGAGGTGCGGCCCGAGGCCGGTGACACCGCGCTCGAGATCTCGCTCCAGCCGCCCTTCCAGCGCCTCGACGGTCGGGGCCTCACCGGTGTAGTCGAGCGCCGCGTCCGGGAGGCCGAGCTCGCCGGCGCGCTCCGCGAAAGCCGGCGACAGCACCCCGAGGGCCTCGCGCCGGTACTCGACCAGCTGCGCCCCGAGCGCCGCAACCTGCTCGGTCCAGGGCGCGACCGCCTCGCGGGTGGACGCTCCGACCTGGACGCGCCGCAGCGCCGCGTTCCGCTGCCCGACCGCCGCCGCGTACTCGAGTGGGAGCGCCGCGCGGCTCGGCTGCAACCTCCCGAGTGTGCGGTCGAAGTAGGCGCGCCGGGCCGCCGGGCCCCCCTTCACGACCGCGAGGCGGTCGGGGGTGAAGACGAGCGTGGCGACTTCGGCGCGCAACTGCTCCGCCGAGCGGAGGGCACCGCCGTTCAGCTTCGCCCGCTTGCCGGACTGCTGCAGCGTCACCTCGAGCGCGAGCGGCCGGCCGTCGCGGTCGCCCGCGAGCGCGATCCGGGCTCCGTCCGCCCCGAGCCGGACGAGCTGCTGGTCGGCACGCGTTCGCGGCGAGAACCCCTGCGTGCCGACGTGCAGCGACTCGAGCAGGTTCGTCTTGCCGGCTCCGTTCGCGCCGGTGACGAGCACCAGGCCCGGCTCGAGCCCGAGCTCCAGGCGCTCGTAGGAACGGAAGTTGCGGAGCGTGACGTTCCGGACGATCAGGCGCTGGGCTTCTCTACCCCGCCAACCTGATCGGCATGATCAGGTAGGTGAAGTCGCCGGCCGCGTCCTCGAGGATCGCCGGCCGGAGCGGGTTGATCAGCTTCACGCGCACGTCGTCGCCGACGATCGAGTCGACGCCGTCGCGGAGGAATTCGGCGTTGAAGCCGATCACGAACTCCTCGCCCGTGTACGCGGCCGGCATCGTCTCCTGCGTCTCGCCGACGTCCTGCGTCTGGGCGGAGACGGTCAGCTCCCCCTCGGCCAGGCGCAGGCGCAGCGGCGAGTTGCGCAGCGCCAGCACGGACGCGCGGCGAACGACGTCTGCGAGCTCGGACTTGGGCAGCGTCAGCTCGACCTCGAACGTCTCCGGCAGCAGCTGCCGGTAGTTCGGGAACTGGCCGTCGATCCGGCGGGTCGTCAGCCAGGCGTCCGCGGTCTCGCCGGTGCCGGTGCCGAAGACGACGTGGTTCTCGTGGACGCCGAGCTCGACGGTGTCGCCGCCGGCGAGGCGCGAAAGCTCCGTGAGCGCGCGCGCCGGGATGATCGCCTCGAGCTCGGGCGCGGCCTCGCCGAGCTCGGTCTCCTTGACGGAGAGCCGGTACGAGTCGGTTGCGACCATGACGAGCTTCCCTGCCTCGAAGCGGACGAGGATCCCCGTCAGCACCGGGCGGGACTCGTCGCGCGACGCCGAGCGGGCGACGCGGTCGACGGTCTCGAGCAGCGCGTCGCGGTCGATCGAGTGCAGTTGCGTGTCGACGGCCGGCAGGCGCGGGAAGTCCTCGGCGTTGAAGACGTGGAGGCGCGAGCTGTAGGAGCCCGAGACGATCTGCACCGTGCCCTCCTCGGGCCGGTACTCGATCGTGACATCGGTCTCGGGGAGCAGGCGCGCGAGCTCGACGAGGGGCTTGCCGGGGATGACGACGGCGCCGTCTCCGTCGACCTGGGCGTCGAGGGTCGTCCGCAGCGACAACTCCATGTCGGTCGCGGCGAGCGTGAGCGTGTCGCCGTCGGCGCGAAGGAGGATCCCGGAGAGAACCTGGACGGTGCCTCGGGTCGAGACGGCCCGGGAGACGATGCCCAGCTTCGCGACGAGCTCGTCGCGGGCGACGCTGATCTTCAAGCCGGTGCCGGTCGCCATTCCGGTCATCGTCGCATCTCCCGTCGCCTCCACGGCCGCATCATCGCGGAGATCGGGTCCCGCCGTCTCTGTTTCCATAGTTCTTTAAATCCTCTCGTAGAAGTCATAGGGAGTGTGGACGACGGGGAAGACGGCGCGAACCGGCTCCACGAGCGGCCTGAGCCGGTGGACGGAACCGGTGGAGAAAAAGCGGGTATCAACAGGCTGATTCGTGTTTCGGCAGGTTCCCACAGAAATCACCCGGCTTGCTTGATCCGTGCGGTCAACTCCTGCACAAGGTTGTACACAGAGCGGTCCTCGCGGATCATGCCCTCGATCTTGGCGTTCGCGTGCATCACCGTCGTGTGGTCGCGGCCGCCGAACTCCTTGCCGATCTTCGGCAGCGACGAGTCGGTCAGGGCGCGCGAGAGGTACATAGCGACCTGGCGCGGGTAGGCGATCGACTGCGAGCGCTTGGCGCTGCAGAGCTCGTTCACGGTCATGCCGAAGCGCTCGGACACCGTCTCCTGGATCCGGCGAATCGAGATCTCGACGGACTGCCCCTGCGGGAAGACGTCCTTGAGCACGTCCTCGGCGAGCTCGACCGTCATCGGCCGGCCGGTGAGGGAGGAGAAGGCGACCACACGCGTGAGCGCGCCCTCGAGCTCGCGGATGTTGGTGGTCACGCGCTCGGCGACGTAGGTGAGGACGTCGGGGTCGGGAACGTGGATCCGGTCGGTCTTCTCCTTCTTGCGCAGGATCGCGATCCGCGTCTCGAGGTCGGGCGGCTGGATGTCCGTGATCAGGCCCCACTCGAAGCGCGAGCGCAGGCGCTCCTCGAGCGTCGCGATCTCCTTCGGCGGCCGGTCGGAGGAGATCACGATCTGGCGGCCGGCCTCGTAGAGCGAGTTGAAGGTGTGGAAGAACTCCTCCTGGATCCGCTCCTTGCCCTCGAAGAACTGGACGTCGTCGACGAGCAGGACGTCGTAGGTGCGGTAGCGCTGCTTGAAGCCCTCGATGCGCTTGTCCCGGAGCGAGTTGATGAAGTCGTTCATGAACGTCTCGCTGGTGACGTAGCGCGCGGTCAGGCCGTTGCCGTGCTCGCCGACGTACTGGCCGACAGCCTGCAGCAGGTGCGTCTTGCCGAGCCCGGTGCCGCCGTAGATGAAGAGCGGGTTGTAGGCCTGCGCCGGCGCTTCGGCGACGGCCAGCGCCGCCGCGTGCGCGAATCGGTTCGACGAGCCGATCACGAACAGGTCGAACGTGTACTTCATGCTCATCGACCCGCTTGCGGCCGGCTCCGGCGGCCGCTGGCGCACCGGCTGCTCCAGGGCGTCCGAGCTCTGCTCGACCGGGCCGGCGTCGTCGCGCACGCTGAGGTGGATCCGCCGCTCGTGGCCGGTGGCGTCCTTGACGGCTGCTCGGATCAGCCCGAGGAAGTGGCCCTCGATCCACTCGCGCGCGAAGTCGTTCGGGACGGAGAGGGTGAAGGCGTCGTCGGTGAGGGCGATCCCGTCGGCACTGCCGAACCAACTGCTGAACGTCGCCTCGTTGAGCGCCCCTCTGAGCCGACTCGACACCTCCTCCCACAGGTTCTCTGCAGTCAGCTCGATTTGGTGCTCCACGCTGCGGCCGGCTCCTTCACTCGGGGGTCGGGAAGCGGCGAGCCTAGCAGCTTCCGGAGGGGCTCTCAACAGGCGTGCCGGGAGTAAAAATCCTGCGATTTGCAGGCTTTTTCCTACGTCCACATCACAATCCACAGCTGTGGAGAACCTGTGGGAGATCGCGCCTGCCGGTGCCCGTTTGCGGGTCTTTTCCCGGACCCACGCAGCCTGTGGACAACTACTTACGGATGCCTTGTCTATACTTCCGCTCCCCGCCGTTCGGCGGCTTCGCTTTCTCACCCGGAGACACTCTCTTGAAGCGCACCTACCAGCCCAACGTCCGTCGGCGCAAGCGCAAGCACGGCTTCCGCGCGCGCATGGCGACCCGTGCCGGGCAGGCGATCCTCAAGCGCCGCCGGGCCAAGGGCCGCAAGCGGCTCTCCGCCTGAGCACCGGCTCGCCCGTCTATTCTCGCCTCGTGACACCTCGGCCTGGCACACCTCGGCCCGGCACACCTCGGCCAGGCCAGCGTCGCAACCGCCTGTCCC
>JANPKC010000066.1:0-5052 GCA_031425855.1 Actinomycetes bacterium
TGGCGATCTCGGCGCTCTCGTGGCAGGTCGGCTTCACCGTCGGCCCGGCTCTCGGCGCCGCCATCCTCGACGCGTCGCCGACGGGGCTCTGGATCGCGGCCGCACTCGGCTGCCTCGCCGCCGGCGGCGCCTCGCTCCTGCTCGAGCGCTCCCTCCCCGACGCGGTCCGGCGAACGCCCACACCGGTCCGGCCGGAGCCGCTGCAGGCCCGCACGGCATCGGCGCCCGGCCAGGCCCGGTAGGATTTTTCCGATGCCGACGCTCGAGGACCCGCTCAGTACGTATGCCCAGCCTGCCCCGCATCCGGCGGACACGGCCCGGCTCCGGCGCGCTCCCGGCCGGCGCGGGCGCTGAGCGCCGCGCGCTCGAGCTCGGCACTCCCGGCCTGGCCTGGGTTCACCTCGAGCGGCCCGACGCGAGTGCGGCCCACGAGCTCGCCGAGCGCTTCGGCTGGCACGAGCTCGACGTCGAGGACGTGCTCTCGAAGCGGCAGCGGCCGAAGGTCGACGAGTACCCGGAGTACCTCTTCGGCGTCCTCCACTTCCCCGTCTACGACAAGACGATCCAGCGGCTGAACGCGGCCGAGCTCGACTTCTTCCTCGGCCCCGACTACCTCGTCACGCTCCCGAACGTCGAGCTCCTCCCGGTCGCACGCCTCTTCTACCGGCTCGAGGAGGACCAGCGGCTGCGCGAGGAGTTGCTGGCGAAGGGCTCCGGGCGGCTCCTGTACGAGGTGCTCGACGACCTCTTCGACTACTGCTTCCCGATCCTCGACAAGATCGGGCACAAGCTCGACTCGGTCGAGGACGACATGTTCGAGCGCCGCGCGGAGGACGTCGTCCGCGACCTCTCGAACGTGAAGCAGGAGATCATCAGCTACCGGAAGATCATCAAGCCGGAGCGGACGACCCTGCGCGTGCTCGAGCGCCGCGTCGAGCGGTTCCTGCCCGAGGAGCTCGACCTCTACTTCGACGACATCGTCGACGCCGCCGAGCGGATCTGGGACCTGCTCGACAACTACAAGGAGGTCGTCGAGGGGCTCGAGTCGACGAACGAGTCGGTGATCTCGCACCGCCAGAACGACGTGCTCCGGATCCTGACCGTCTTCAGCGCGACACTGCTGCCGCTGACCCTGCTCGCGAGCGTGTTCGGGATGAACGTGGCCTTCCCCGGCAACGGCACCGCGCACGCGTTCTGGGTGATCGTGGCGGGGATGGTCGCCGCGAGCGCAGGCCTGCTCGGCTTCTTCCGCTGGAAGCGCTGGATCTAGCCGGTACGCCGGTCATGCCGGAACGCCTCGACCGCGTCACCGTCGCCGTTCCGATGGGCACTCACGCGATCAGCCGGGCCGCGTGCGAGACGTTGGTCGCCAAGCTCGAGCAGCAGCAGACCGAGGCGTGGCTCGCCAGGCATTGGCCGGAACTTACGCGCGAGAGCACCGCTGCGGCGATCCGCGTGCGCTTCGAGGGCGTTCGAGCGTCTCGGCCCGTCGAGCTCAGCGCAGGTGAGAAGAGGCTGCTTTGCGTTCTGCTCACGTACTGGCCGATGACGCACGAAGGGGTCGGGGACGACACGCGCACGGAGCTCCTCTCCCTCCTTGCCGCGCTCGAGCGGGGAGATCCCAAGCCGTACATCGTCGAGTGGTGGGAGGAAGGCGACGACAACCCCGCGCGCGGAGTGAGCTCGAACTGGCGGTGGCGGTGGGAGCAGTGGGGTGAGAGGCCGAGATACACCGATCACCTGCACTGCCTGTTCTGCGACACGCGCTTCTCGGATCGGTCGGACGTCGACTACGACCTGGCCGAGGGCTGGTGCGGCGTCGACGAAGACGACTATCAACGCTGGGTCTGTGCCGGTTGCTTCGAGAAGCTGCGCGAGCGGTTCGGCTGGAAGGCCGAGTCACCCCGCTGACGCGCTGGGTCGGGCGCTCAGACGCCGACCGCGTGCGGGACGTGCACGCGCGGCTCGCGCAGCACTCGTCGCGCGTAGAGGCGCTCGTCCGCGGCACGGTAGAGCGTCAGCGCGTTCTGGCCCTCGCGCGGGAAAGCCGACCAGCCGAAGGTGACGAGCGCTCCGCTCTCGCAGAGGGTCCGCTCGAGGCGGGCCGCGAGCTGTGCCGCCTGCTCGACGGTCTCGCACGGGGTCAGCACCGCCAGCTCCTCGGCCCCCACCCGGGCGAGGTCGGTCCCGGGCCCGAGCGTGCCCGAAACCACGTCGGCGATCCGCCGCAGGGAGTGGTCGCGGTCCTCGTCGAGGCCGAGCGCGTCCAGGTCGCCCACGAGCAGGGCGAAGGGATCGCCCGAGCCCAGCCGCCGGTCGATCGCGAGCTCGAAGGCGCGGGTGTTGGGCAGGCCGGTCACGAGGTCGCGCTGCGCGAGAATCTGCAGCTCCGCGTTCGCAGTGCGGTAGTGCGCGGCGAACCAGCCGAGCAGCGTCCCGATCGCGACGTAGTTGACGAACCGGATCGGCGTCGAGACGGTGAGGATCTCGCTCGACGGCAGCGCGTGGCTGGCCAACACCCCGCCGGTGTACAGCGCGGTCGCGAATCCTCCTGCCGCAGCGCCCCAGACGGGCCCGAAGCCGAGCGCGACCAGCGCGATCGCCAGGTAGTAGAAGTGGCCGATCCCGAGACCCGGATGCTCGAGCAGCAGAAACGACACGAAGACGACGATGTAGATCGCCGCCGCGGTCGCAAGGAAGAGCCGCGAGATGTGCGCCGCAGGCACTTCCGCAGTCTCGGGCCTGCGGCCTCCTCGCGCTTCACCCGAACGAGTGAGCCCGTCGGTGCGGCGAAGCGGCGCTAGGAGTCGAACTCGCGGGCGGCGCAGTCGACGCAGTAGACGAGCAGCTCGCCGGAGTCGTCGCGGTAGGCCCGCCAGCGGACTGCCTGGTCGGACTCGTCGCGGCATTCGAGGCAGACGAGCGTGGCCGCGAGCTGCTCCTCCTGGGGCCGGTGCTTCATCGCGCCACCAGCCTCGCGCATCCGCAGGACGTCCGCAGTCCCCCGTCCGGAGCGTTCCCCCTCCCCGATTCGGGGGTCTCGGCGGTAGGGTCGGGCCATGGCGGACCAGGGATTCGCGCTCGGCAAGCTCCGCGAGGGCGGCGACCTCGTCCTCGATCCCGACGACCTGACGACGCACGCGGTCATTGTCGGGATGACAGGATCGGGCAAGACGGGCCTCGGGATCGTCCTGCTCGAGGAGGCGCTCGGCAAGGGGATCCCGGCCCTGATCCTCGACCCGAAGGGCGACATGGGCAACCTCGCCCTCACCTTCCCCGACCTCTCGGCCGCCAGCTTCCGGCCCTGGATCGACGAGGCCGCGGCACGCGACGCCGGGCAGACGCCCGACGAGTACGCGGAGAAGACGGCCGAGCTCTGGCGGGGCGGCCTCGAGCGGTCGGGGATCGGCCCGGAGCGGATCCAGGCGCTCCGCGACGCCGCCGAGGTGACGCTCTACACGCCCGGCTCGGAAGCAGGAGTGCCGCTCAACGTGATCGGCTCGCTGAAGGCGCCGACCCTCTCCTGGGAGACGGACGAGGAGACGATTCGCGACGAGATCGAGGGCACGGTGTCGAGCCTGCTCGGCCTGGTCGGGATCGAGGCCGACCCGCTCGGCAGCCGCGAGCACGTGCTGCTCTCGAACCTGCTCGAGCACAACTGGCGCGCCGGCACCGACCTCGACCTCGGCGCCCTAATCGGGCAGATCCAGAAGCCGCCGCTGCGCAAGCTCGGCGTCTTCGAGATCGACGCGTTCCTGCCGCCCGCCGAGCGGAACGAGCTCGCCGTGCGCCTGAACGCGCTCGTCGCCTCGCCGTCGTTCGCGGCGTGGGGCCGCGGCCCGGCTCTCGACCCGGCCGTGCTCCTCCGGACCGAGGACGGGAGGCCGCGCGCCGCCGTGATCTATCTCGCGCACCTCTCCGAGCAGGAGCGGCAACTCGTCGTCACGCTCGTCCTCTCCCGCCTGATCACGTGGATGCACGGCCAGTCCGGGACGAGCGAGCTGCGCGGGCTCGTCTACCTGGACGAGGTGATGGGCTTCGCGCCGCCGACCGCGATGCCGCCGTCGAAGAAGCCGATCCTGACCCTGATGAAGCAGGCGCGCGCGTTCGGGATCGGGATGGTGATCGCGACCCAGAACCCGGTCGA
The DNA here is from genome assembly GCA_031425855.1 of Actinomycetes bacterium. GTDB lineage: Bacteria > Actinomycetota > Thermoleophilia > Gaiellales > Gaiellaceae > Gaiellasilicea. Next base: position 4,148 of record JANPKC010000066.1, read on the forward strand.
CCTCGACTACAAGGCGATGGCGAACGCGGGCAGCTGGTTCATCGGGCGACTCCAGACCGAGCGGGACAAGGAACGCGTGCTCGAGGGCCTCCGCTCGGCTGCCGGCGGCGTCGACGTCGACGCGCTCGACACCGCGATCGGCGGCCTCGAGCAGCGTCAGTTCCTGCTCCAGAGCACCCACCGCGGCAAGCCGGAGCTCTTCTCGACCCGCTGGGCGATGTCGTTCCTGCGCGGGCCGCTGACGAAGGAGCAGATCGCGACGCTGACGCCCGAGACCGAGCCGGCGGGCGAGGGAGAAAGTGTTGTTCCAACACAAAGTCCGCTCGCCGACGACGAGACCGCGGTCGCGCCGCCGGTCGCGGACGGCGTCCCGGTGCGCTGGCTCGACCCGGCCGCGCCCTGGGCGGCCGAGATCGGGGCCGACCCGGCCGGGAAGCGCCTGCAGGCATTCCTCGCCGCCCGCGTCAGCCTCCGCTTCGACGACACCAAGGCCGGCCTCGACACGACGCAGGAGTGGGAAGCGGTCTACGGGCCGCTCGACGGAGGGCTCGACCTCGACCGCGAGACGGCCGTCGACTACGACGACCGCGACCTCCGAGACGAGCCGCCGGACGGCGCGGCCTACGTCCTCCCGGACGTCCCCCTCGACGAGGCGTCGTTCTTCCGCGACGCCGCACGCGAGATCCAGCGCCGCCTGATCGACACGCAGACGCTGGAGCTTCTCCACAACGCCGAGCTCGACCTCTACTCGCGCCCCGGCGAGACGAGCGAGCAGTTCGCCACGCGCGCGGACGAGGCCGCCAAGACCGCCGCCGACGCCGAGACGGCGAAGATCCGCGACCGGCTCGAGACGAAGCGCGACCGGCTGGAGCGCGCGATCGAGACCGCGCGCCAGCGAGTCGAGC
>JANPKC010000067.1:0-4207 GCA_031425855.1 Actinomycetes bacterium
AGCCGAGCAGTCCGGAGAGGTTGCCGTCCTGGAAGATCAGGACGCCGACCCCGAACGCGGCCGCGGTGGCGAGCAGGTTGGTGAGCACGCCCGCGAGCGCGATCAGCGGCGCCTGCAGCGCTACGAGCAGGAGCAGGAAGCCGAGCGCGAGCACAACAGCGAAGACCGGCAGCGTCTTCGCGGAGAGTGCCTCCTCGAGATCATGGTTCTCGGCGACGGCGCCGCCGACCAGCGCGCGTGCCGGTAGCGAATTCCGGAGCCGGTCGATCGTGGCTCCCACCGATGGGTCAGACGGGTCGACGTTAGGAACAGCGAGCACCAGAGCGCTTCCACCCGAGCGCTGCGCAGGTGCGACCCCTGCGATCCCTGGGTCGGTCTCGAGCACCGCCGCCGCCTGCGCGGCGTCGGCCGTCGGGGCGAAGATCTGGAGCGTGCCCGGGGCACCGGGGCCGAACGCGTCCTGCACCTGGTCGTAGCCGAGGCGGGAGCCGTCGCCCTCCGGCACGACCTTGATCGAGGGCATGCCGGTGTCGAGACGGAGCAGCGGCAGCGCCAGGAGCACGAGAATCGCCAGCGCCGGGATGCCGAAGAGCAGCGGCCGACGCCAGAGCAGCTCGCCCCAGCGGGCGAAGCGGGGCGAGCGGTGCTCGCCGGCGTGCACCCAGGGGAGGGCCAGCCGGTCGACGCGGTCGCCGAGCCGGGCGAGCACCGCCGGCAGCAGCGTCAGCGTGGCGAGGAGGATGAAGGCAACCGAGAGCATGATCCCGAGCGCCATCGAGCGGAAGGCGGGGCTCGGCACGAGCATCACCGCCGAGAGCGAGATCAGCACCGTCAGCCCCGAGAAGAGCACCGCCTTGCCGGCGGTGTCCATCGTGATCGCCACCGCGTCCCGCGTGTCGACCGCGGAGCCGAAGTGGGCTCCGCGGAAGCGGGCGACGATGAAGAGGGCGTAGTCGATCCCGAGCGCGAGCGCGAACATGAGCGCGAAGTTCATCGACCAGATCGAGACGTCGAACGCCTTGGTAACGAGGAAGAGGCTGCCGGCGGAGGCCACCAGCCCGAGGATCGTCAGGAGGAGCGGTAGCCCGGCCGCGACGAGGGAGCCGAACGCGAGCATCAGGATCGCGAGCGTGACCGGCCAGGAGAGCAGCTCCGACTTCAGCATCGCCGTCTTGTTGGCCTCGTTGAAGTCGGACCACATGCCGGGCGCCCCCGTCAGACTGACACTGACGCCTCCGTCCGAGAGCGCGGCGAGCTCGCCCTTCAGGTCGTCGGCGGCGCGCACCATCTCCGTCGGGTTCGCTGCTGCTCCGGCGCTGAGGATCGCGGTGCGGCCGTCGCGGGAGAGTTGCGCGGGCGCGACGGTCGAGACGCGAGGATCGGCCTCGAGCAGCTCTTTCGCCTGCGCGATCGTCGGCCGCAGGTCGCCCTGTCCGCGAACCGCGACCAGGAGCGCGTAGCTTCCCTGCCCGGCGAAGGACGTGTCGATCGCCTTGCGGGCTGCGACGGATTCGGATCCGTTTGCCTCCCAGCCGGCACCTGAGAGCGCGTGCTCGACCTTCGGGGCGAAAGCTCCGAGACCGACCGCGATCGCGATCCAGGTGAGGAGGACGAGTTTGAAGTGCCCGGCGGTCCAGGCGCCGAGCCGTCCGAGCGGGCCGTAGACGGTCATCGTCGGCACCCCCGCTCGATCCCTAGTCGTTCCAGCGCGAGCGAGGCGGGGCAGCTGCCGGCGCCGGCGAAGAGCCACTGGTTGAGGCCGACGAAGGCCGCCAGCAGCAGAAACCAGGGCGAAACGAGCACGGCAAGCGCCGCGCTCGCGAGCGTCATCGTTCCTGCGAGCGCGAACAGCACCCGCTCGAGAGGCCAGCCGCGCCTCATCGCCCGACCCCTTCGACGATCGCGTTCAGCTCGGCGACCTGCCGCTGCAACCCGCCACAAACCTCCTCGCAGAGGCGGAAGATGCTCTCGTCGACGATCGAGTAGACGACCTGGTTGCCCTCCTTGCGGCGGCCGACGATGTTGGCCTCCAAGAGGACGCCGAGGTGCTTGGAGACGTTCTGCTGCGAGGCGCCGGTCGCCTCGCGGAGCTCGCTCACGCTCGCCTCGCCTTCGCGCAAAGAGTCGAGCAGCTTGATCCGCATCGGCTCGCCGATGACGCGAAAGCGGCGCGCGATCAGCTCGATCAGCGGGTCGGGAAGCGGCTGGGGAAGGTTCATCAGGACTCCTCCTAGGAAACAACTACACAACTCATTAGTTGCTAAGATAGCAGAACCCCCACGAAGATCGGAGGCCCAATGCACAACGTCAACCTCGAGTCGCTTCTGCGGACGGTCGAGCAGGGAACGGCCGACCCCGCCGCGCTTCGTCAGCCGGTCGATCTCTCCGGCGAATGGCAGACGCACGACGGCGCGGCGCAGTTCCAGGGGCGGATTCCGTACCCCGGCGGCGAGGTCGAGTTCTCCTGCGACTTCCCACCGTCGCTTGGCGGGAGCGGCTCCGCGCCGAACCCGCTCGCCTACTGCCTCTGGGGCGGCCTCGCCTGCTACGCGATGACGTTCGCGACCGAAGCGGCACGCGAGGGCGTCGAGCTACGAGCGCTGCGCGGAGTCATCACCACCGAGGTCGACCAGAGCCGCGCACTCGGGCTCGGCGATCGGCCGCCGGTCGAGCACGTCGAATGGCACCTCGAGATCGAGGCCGACGCGCCGGAGGCCACGATCGACGATCTCAAGGACCGAGCCGATGCTCGCTGTCCAGGCGTCTACTGCCTGCGTAACCCGATCGACCTCGCGACGACCGTGTCGCACCAGACCGCCGGATAGATGCGCTCGGTACTTTGCCGCGAGCGATCGACGGCCCGACCCCGATGCCTGCGCCGGCGCGCAAACCGATGCTTAGAGCGGCGGACCGAGTCCGATAGCTCACCGCCACCCTGAGAGTGTCAGCAAGAAAGAGGAGGTTCCCGATGATGGATGGCTGGTACGACGGAATGAACGGAGGCTGGTGGATCCTGATGATCGTGTTCTGGGTCGGCCTGGTCGCCGCGATCGTCTGGGCGGGAGCACAGCTCTTCGGCCGGCCGGGCCAGGTGGGTCGCGCTGGCGGAGCGGTCGAGCGGCCGGGGGAGATCCTGGAGCGACGCCTGGCGAGCGGGGAGATCGATGCCGAGACCTACGACGCACTGCGCGAGAAGCTTCGCGCGGCGCACTGAGAAGGGGAGTGAGCGCCATGGCAGCCAGGCGCATCGCCGCTCTCGTGCTCGTCGCGGCCCTCGCCACACTCGGCGTCTCGGTCACCTGGGCGTTCGCCCAGAGCGGCGACCGGGGCGCGAGCATGTCGCGCTTCGGCCCGGGGATGATGGGCTACGCCCCGGGCGGGAGCGGGGAGCCGGTCACCGACCTGGCCGGAGCGAAGCGCCAGGCGCAGCGCTTCGCCGACCGGCTCGACCTGCGCGTCGGCGAGGTGATGCGGTTCGAAAGCAGCTATTACGCCGAGCTCGTCGAGCCCGGCGGCAACAGGGCAACGGAGGTGCTCATCAACCCGGCGACGGGCGCCGTCTGGCTCGAGTACGGGCCGGCGATGATGTGGAACACGCGCTACGGGATGATGGGCGAGTCCGGGGTGCACGGCCGCCAGGGGATGATGGGCGGAAGCTCTGGATCCCGCGGAATGATGGGCGGCGGGTATCGGGGCGACCCGACCTGGGCGCCTTCGCCCCAGACCACGAGGGCGAGCATCTCGGCCCCCGAGGCCAAAGCGGTCGCCGTGCGCTGGCTCGCGCGCGAGGGGAGCGGGCTCAGTGCCGGCATGGCCGACGCGTTCCCCGGCTACTACACCTTGCACATCCTCAAAGGCGACCGGGTCGCGGGGATGCTGTCGGTGAACGGGTACACGGGGGCCGTCTGGGACCACTGGTGGCACGGACGCTTCCTCTCGATGACCGGGTAGTGGCCGCCAGGTGCAGAGGTCGCGCGGGGCCGAGCAACTCCTTCCGCTCGGGTGCTGCGACCGCCTTCGGCTTCCCCATTTGACAACACCCGGACTGCGCTTGGCGTCTCTCAGCCGATCCGTAGGAAGCCGCATTGCCTCTGCGCGTTGCTGCGGAGTCGGGTTGGGGGTGCCAGCTCATAAGGTCGGCGCAGCAACCCAATAGGCGGTCAAGCTATGAAGACGAGTCACATGCTGTTCTGCGCGGTGCTGCTGG
>JANPKC010000068.1:0-6121 GCA_031425855.1 Actinomycetes bacterium
GCACGCGCGCGGCGAGCACCTGCGCGCGCACGAGACGATCGGCCGGATCTTCGACCACCTCGCGGCCCGCGGCGACGGCGAGGACGAGATCCGCGCGTTCGTGTCGGGCATGACCGACCGCTTCGCGCTGTCGTACGCTGAGTCCCTGTAGTGGCGAGGATCAAGGAGTCGTCGGTCAGGGAGGTCGTGTCGGCGGCCGACATGGTGGAGGTCGTGTCCGGCCGGACGGCGTTGCGCAAGGCCGGTGCGCGCTACTCGGGCCGCTGCCCCTTCCACGAGGAGCGGACGCCGAGCTTCTCCGTCAACCCGGCCGACAAGCTCTACCACTGCTTCGGCTGCGGCAAGGGCGGGGACGTGATCACCTTCGTCCGCGAGACCGAGAACCTCGACTTCGCCGGAGCGGTCGAATGGCTGGCGGAGCGGTTTCGCGTCACGCTCGAGTACGAGGAGACGTCGCCGCAACAGGAGGAGTCGCGCAAGCGCCGCGATCGCCTTCACGCCGTGCTCGACCAGGCGGCGTCGTTCTACGAGCGCTACCTCTGGGACGCGGCGGCGGGCGTGCCCGTGCGTGAGTACCTCGAGAGCCGGGGGCTCGGCGAGGCCGTCTGCCGCGAGTTCCGGCTCGGGCTCTCGCCCGGGACCGGCCTGGCGCAGAAGGCGGAGCAGAAGGGATTCACGCGCGACGAGCTGCGCGCGGCAGGGCTGACGAACGCGCGCGGCAACGACTACTTCCCGCAGCGCCTGATGTTCCCGCTCGCGGACGCGCGCGGCCGGATCGTCGGCTTCCAGGCGCGCAAGCTCCACGACGACGATCCGCTCCGCGGCAAGTACGTCAACTCGCCCGAGGGCGAGCTCTTCCACAAGTCGGCGATCCTCTACGGGCTCAACCTTGCCCGGACAGCGATCGCGAAGCAGGAGCGCGCCGTGGTCGTCGAGGGCAACACGGACGTGATCGCGTTGCGGCAGGCGGGCTTCGAGCCGGTGGTCGCGTCGATGGGGACGGCGCTGACCGAGCGCCAGCTGAAAGAGCTGCAGCGGCTGACGCGGCGTCTCTATCTCTGCTTCGACTCCGATGCCGCCGGCGAGGAGGCGACGTTGCGCGGGATGGAGCTCGCGACGACGCTCGGGTTCGACGTCCGCGTCGTCACCCTGCCGAAGGGTCAGGACCCTGCCGACGCGCCGGCGGGGTTCGAGCAGCGGCTCTCCGGGGCGGCAAGCTACATCGTGCACAGGGTGCGGCTCGAGCTCGAGCGGACGCCCGACCGGCAGGAGGCCTTCGTGCGGGCCCGGGAAGTGCTCGCGAAGGTCGAGGACTCGCCGGAGCGCAACGACGCACTGCGGCTGCTGGCCGACACGCTCGACCTGCCCCGGGAGACGCTCGCCGGGCTGGGGGCGAAGGCGCAGCAGCCGGGCCGGCCGGCGACGGAGGTGTCGCCGGAGATGCTCGAGAAGGGGGATCAGCTGGAGCGGCGCGTGCTGGCAGCGTGCGTTCTCGAGCCCGGGCTCGTCACGCTTCTCGCGGAGCTCTCGGCCGATCATTTCGACTCGGAGCTGAACCGCCGCTTCAGGGCGTTCCTGGTCGACGGCAGCGAGGAGGACGAGGCGCTCGTCGCGCTGCGCGCGGAGCTCGACGCCCGGGCCGCGCGAGAGGCCCTGGACGAGAGAACCGGCAAGGAGCTGCTCCTGAATCTCCGCGCTCGCCGGCTGCGCCGCGAGCTCGCCGGTGCCGAGCTGGAGCGGGTCAAGGAGCTCCAGAGCCAGCTGGCGCGGGTGAAGGAAGCGGTGGCGGAGCTGGCCTAGAGGCCGTTCGGCGAGCGGCTACAATCTTCCCGCTGCGATCCCGCGTAGCTCAATTGGCAGAGCATCCGGCTGTTAACCGGAGGGTTGTTGGTTCGAGTCCAACCGCGGGAGCTTCCTTTCGGCTGGACGAGCCGCAGCCGCCTGTTTTCGATTTGTAAAGAAATGCAGGATGCCGCGCGCGGGTCCCCAAATGGTCCGTCCCGTGCGTGTTCGCCTTCTCATCGCCACCGCTGTCGCGGCCCTCGCGGTCGCGCCGCAGGCGCTCGCCGTCGGCGGGCCCGACCCAGAGATCGCCGCGCTGCAGGTGTCGCTGCGGTCGAAGGGGATGTACTTCGGCCAGATCGACGGCCTCGCCGGGCCGATGACCGCCAAGGGGCTGCGCGCGTTCCAGCGCGCCGCCGGGCTGCCGGTGACGGGGGAGCTCGGGCCTCGAACGCGCGCGCAGCTCGGCGCGCTCGGCCGACCGCTCGTCGCACGGCGCGTGCTCGTGCAGGGCACCTACGGCTGGGACGTCTCGGCGCTTCAGTTCCTGCTCGCCCGAGCCGGGCACCTGCGGCTCCTCGACGTCGACGGGCACTTCGGCGCGTCGACCAAGGCCGGGCTGCTCCGCTTCCAGCGCACCCGGCGGCTTGCGGCCGACGGGGTCGCCGGGCCCGCCACCCTGACGTCGTTCGGTCACGGTCGACGCACTCCGGTCGTTGCCGCGTCCGCGCCGTCCGTCGCCTCGACCGTCACCTACGTCGTCCGGCCGGGCGACACGCTGACCGCGATTGCGGCGAAGCACAAGACGACCGTGCGGGCGCTCGCGAAGGCCAACGACATCGCGTCGGAGAACCTCGTCGTCGAGGGGGCCAAGCTGCGGCTTCCGGGCGCGGTCGCCGCCGCACCCGCCCTCGAGCTGAGCCGGTCGACCGTGCGCGCGCACATCGACAAGTGGGCTGCCCACTACGGGATCCCGGTCAGCCTGGCCCGCGCGCTCGCGTGGCAGGAGTCCGGCTTCCAGACGAACGTCACCTCGTCGACCGGCGCCTGGGGGCCGATGCAGATCATGCCGGACACCTGGACGTTCGTCGAAACCGTCCTGCTCGGCCGCACGGTGCCGCGTACCGGGGAAGGCGGTGTCGAGGTCGGGATGGCGCTGCTCACCCACCTGCTCAAGCGGTTCGGCGGTGACCGGCGACTCGCGCTCGCCGCCTGGTACCAGGGCGAGCGCGCCGTGCGTGAGCGGGGGCTGTACGACGAGACGAAGGTGTTCGTCGCGAACGTGCTCGCGCTTACGGGGCGGCCGCTCTGATCGCAGAGTAGGCGCGCCGCGCCGCCTCGTCGACGTCGAGCGCCCAGAACGACTCCGGGTCGCCGGGGACGCCGAAGATCTCGACGTCCCACGCACCGCGCCAGCCCGCGTCGTGTAGGACGGCCATCAGCTCTGCGCAGCGCTCGCGCGGCAGGCCTCGCTCGGCGGCGCCCGCGACGTGCTCGGCGACGTGGACGCCGGTGATCCGGTCGACGTTCTCGGCCAGGTGGCGCTCGATCTCGGGCGTGTCGGCGAGGTGCCAGAGGTCGACCATGATCCCGACGTTCGGCAGGTCCGCCTCGTCGAGCAGCTCGAGGGTCTCCGGGATCGTCGTGATCAGGCTCAGCTGCTCGCGCTGCGAGGCGTGGATCGGCTCGAGGCCGAGCCGGACGCCCGCATCCGCTGCTGCCGCCGCGACGCGCCGCAGCCCGTCGACCACGACCCGCCGCTCGGCCTCGCCACCGGGCCCGGTCAGGCAGAGGACGCAGTCCGGGTCGAGTGGGGCAAACCGGTGCATCGAGAGGCAGATGCGCTCGATCCGTTCCTCGACGTCGGCCGGCCCTTCGATCACCGCGTTCGGCAGGATCGAAGGCACGAGCGGGACGCAGTTGGTGACCCTGAGACCGCTCTCGCGAACGCGTCGGATGGTGGCGGTGCGATCCTCGTCTTCGAGCTTCGACTCCCAGATCCCGATCCCGTCGAAGCCGGCGGCCGCGTAGCCGCGGACGTCGTCCTCGAACGACGCGCCGACGGTCGAGATCTCGCTCAGCGAGAGCGTCACGGCAGGCCGGGCACCTTGGCGAGAACGCGGCGCACGAGCGGCGGCTTCGTCAGCTGCTTCGCGACGATGTAGCCCGAGCCCGCGCCGAGGCCGGGGCCGGGATGCGTGCTGGCGCCGATGTGCCAGAGCTGCTCGACCGGCGTCTCGTGGCCCGGGGAAGCGGACGTGGGGCGGAAGAGCAGGTTCTGGTCGAGCGAGCACGAGCCCGCGTAGATGTCGCCGCCGACCCAGTTCGGGTTCGCGGCCTCCATGTCGGCGGGCGACATCACGATGCGCGCGACCGTCGCCGGGTCGAGGTTCTCGATGTGGCGGCCGATCCGCTCGACGATCCGGTCGGCGTACGCCTCGCGGAGATCCTCGGTCCAGCCCTCCGAGGTGTCGAGCTCACCGGCCGCATCGCCCTTCAACCGCTGCGGCAGCTCCTGCAGCTGCACCCAGATCACCCAGGAGCCGTCGGGCGCGCGCGAAGGATCGACCGTCATCGGCTGCCCGAGCGCGATCGTCGCCTCGGTGGGGAGGAGGCCGCGGTCGGCCTCGTTGACCGCGCGCGAGACGCCGTCGAGGCCGGGGGTGAGGTGGAGCAGCGGCGTGCGCGACAGGCGCTCGTCGCCCTTCCACCGCGGGAGCTCGCTCATGGCGATGTGGATCTGCATCTCGCCGCGGCCGTAGCGAAAGCGTCGCGCCCCCTCGCGGACGCTCGCCGGTGCGTCGCTCTCGCCGAGCAGGCGGCCGTAGAGCTGCGTCGGCGTCACGCAGGCGAGCACGGCGCGCGACGCCGCCACCGTCTCGCCATCCGCGAGCCGCACCGCCGTCGCCTTGCCCTCGGAGACGACGATTCGCTCGACCTCGGCCTCGGTGCGCAACTCGCCGCCGGCGTCGCGGACGATCGCCGCCAGCCCGTCGACGAGGCTCGCGCCGCCGCCCTTCGGCACCGGCATCCCGCCGAGCTGTAGCGCGCAGGCGATCACCTGCGTCATGAACCCGGACATCGCCTGGTCGGGGCCGAGGCCGGTGTGCAGCACCCACGGCGCCAGGAGGCCGTGCGCGCGCTCGTCCGGGAACGTGTCGTGGAGCCAGTCGCGCGCCGAGAGCAGCGAGTGCCCGGCGAACTCGACGAGCCCGCGCCGGCCGAACTGCCGGTACGCCTTCCGGCCGAGCGAGAGCCCCTGCCCCGACCAGAGCTCGGTGCCGAGCACGCCGAACGCCACGTCTGCGGCGGCCATGAACTCGTCGAACTGGCGCTGCCAGGCCCCGCCGAGCTCGGCGACGTTCGCGGCTCCGTCGGTGGTCAGGTGCACGCTCGTGCCGTCCGGGAAGGCGGTCGCCGTCGGCAGGCCGGTGTTCAGATACTCGAGCCCGAGCCGATCCAGGTCGGGCTTCAGCTCGGCGTAGGCGGGCGAGCCGACCCAGAGCGGATGCCACGAGGAGAACACCTCGTGCCGGAAGCCGGGAGCGGTGAGGCCGTCGACGGTCTTGATCGCGCCGCCGAGCCAGTCGTTCCGCTCGAGCACGCAGACGCGCCAGCCGTCCTTGGCGAGCAGCGCGGCGCCTGCGAGCGAGTTGATGCCGCTGCCGACGAAGACGGCGTCGAATCCGGCCACGCGCCGACTCTAGAGCCTTCATCGGGGTGAAGCCTCGTCGAGGGGCGCCGCGGGGTGGTGTGAGGCAAGGACGCAGGGAGCGCCCATGCTGGTTGCATGGGTGCGACCGAGGACGCCGACTCGCGCTGCCCCGCGCCGCTCCTCGACTCAGAGCTTTGCTCCGCTGAAGGCTCTTACCCGCTTGACATGTCACCGAGAAATCGGTGTGATCCCTCCGTGCTTCTCCGTGAGGTCGAATATGCGCGGCCGTCCTCCGTCGAGGAAGCGATCCGGCTCCTTGCCGCGCACGAGGGCGCGCGGGCGCTCGCTGGCGGCCAGACGCTGATCAGCGTGATGAAGGCGCGAGCAGCCTCGCCGGACGTCCTCGTCGACCTGAACCGGCTCGACGAGCTCCGGGCGATCTCGGTCAGCGGCGACACCCTGCAGCTCGGCGCGATGGCGACCTACGCCCAGATCATGGCCTCCTCGGAGGTGGATGTCTCCAGGCCGATCCTGGCCGAGGTGGCGGCGCAGATCGCCGACGTGCAGGTGCGCAACCGCGGCACGATCGGCGGCAACATCTGCTCGAACGACCCGACGAACCATTTGCCGCCGCTGCTCGTGGCGCTCGGTTCCTCGATGACGATCCGCGGCGAGGGCGGCGAG
>JANPKC010000069.1:0-2170 GCA_031425855.1 Actinomycetes bacterium
CCGGCCGCGACGAAGCTCAGAGCCGCCGCGAGCGGGAGGCGGTCGCGGCCCTCGCGCCGTGCGGGCGATGCGGGCGGCGGCGCGGCGACCGCAGGCGCGGCGTCGACGGGCGGTGCGGGCGCCGGCGCAGAGACGAGCGCAGGGGCAGGCTCACGGCGGCCCGTCTCGAGCCGGCTCACCTGGCGCTCGATCCGGCCGAGCCGCGAGTCGAGCCCCTGCCAGCCCGTCGTGATCAGGTCGATCAAGACGGCGAGGTCGTCGACCCGCTCGCGCCGCTCGGCGTCCGTCTCGCGGCGGAGGTCGCGGACGGCTTCCGCCAGCTCCCCAAGCACCGAGCTCAGCTGGACGAGCGCCGCATCCGGGCCGGTCAAGGGGAGCCGGTCGGGCTCGGCGGCATCGGGGCCGGCGAGCGCGAGCTCGAGCTGATCCGACGACGCCTGCGGAGCGTCCTCGTCGTTCGGGTCGCCCGAGCGTCCGAGGACGTCGTGCAGCGCGGCGAGCGCGAAGCGCTGGACTGCGCGGGTCTGCTCGGGGGTGAGGTCGTCCAGCACCGCGAGCACGCGCTCCTTGATCGCGTCGCTCACCGGTTCGCGCGTCAGCACGCGCACGACTCCCTCGACCGAAACGTCCGCCTTCTCGGCGATCTCCACCAGGATCGACACACAGAGAGAGTACGAGAAGAACCGCCGCGGTTCGAGCGCCGCGATTCAGCCGAGCAACAACTGTCCAGCTTTTACCGGTTTCAAATCGGACCAGTGAGCAATGCTGATCCTGTGGAAGCTCCCGTCCCCGGCTTCAGCGTGGTCACGCTGCAGGGCGAGTCGGACGCGTATGTCGCGCCCCGGATCCGCTCGGACCTCGCCACCGCGCTCGGGTCGGAGGCGCCGCTCGTCGTCGACCTGACCCAGGCGACGTTCATCGACTCGACCATCGTCGGCGTCCTGCTCGAGGGCCTCGCGGACTGCGAGAAGCGCGAGCGGCCGCTGCTGCTCCTGCTCCCCGACAACGCGGCGCCGGAGGTGCACCGACTCTTCGAGATCACCGGGCTGACAGCGCTGCTGCCCGTCGTGCGCAGCTGGGACGAGGCGACGGCCCGGATCGCCACGCACCCGCTCTAGACCGCCTCGCCTCCCGGCTGGACGATCCCGGTCTCGTACGCGAACACGACCGCCTGAACGCGGTCGCGCAGGTCGAGCTTCATCAGGATCCTCGCGACGTGGGTCTTCACCGTCGTCTCGCTGACGAAGAGGTCCTTCGCGATCTCGGCGTTCGAGAGTCCGCGGGCCATGAAGCCGAGCACCTCGAGCTCGCGTGCGGTCAGCTCGGCGACCTTCGGCGAGGGCGCGGTCGCGATCGAGCTCGGCGGCCTGCGGATGAACTCCTCGATCACCCGCTTCGTGATCGCCGGCGAGAGGAGCGCGTCACCCGAGGCGACGACGTGGATCGCGGCCACGAGCTGCTCCGGCGGCGTGTCCTTCAACATGAAGCCGCTCGCCCCGGCCCGAAGCGCCTCGTAGACGTACTCGTCCAGGTCGAAGGTCGTCAGCATCAGGATGCGCGGCGCCTCGCCCGGTGCGGCGAGGATCCGGCGCGTCGCCTCGAGCCCGTCCAGGTTGGGCATCCGGATGTCCATCAGGACGACGTCGGGCCGGAGCTCGCGCGCCGCCTCGACCGCCTGCAGCCCGTCCTCGGCCTCGCCGACGATCTCGATCTCCGGCTCCGACTCCAGGATCATCTTGAAGCCCGCGCGGACAAGGGCCTGATCGTCGACGATCAGCACGGCGACGCTCACGCTGCACCTCCGGCCACCGGCAGGCGCGCGCAGATCTTGAAGCCGCCGCCCGGACGCGGGCCCGACTCGAGCTCGCCGCCGCAGAGCGCGACGCGCTCGCGCATGCCGACGAGGCCGTGGCCGCTGCCGCCGCTCGCGCTCTCTCCGTCGTTCGCCACTTCGATCTCGACATCCTCTCCCGCATAGCGGACGGCGACCCAGGCGTGTGCCGGGCCGGCGTGTCTGAGCGTATTTGTCAGCGCCTCCTGGACGATCCGGTACGCGGAGAGGTCGACTCCGGCGGGGAGCTGGACGGGCGTTCCCTCGACGGTCAGCTCGACCGGAAGGCCCGACTGGCGAACCTGCTCCACGAGCTCGGGCAGCGTGCCGAGGCCCGGC
>JANPKC010000070.1:0-5370 GCA_031425855.1 Actinomycetes bacterium
GGCGGCGTCGAACACCCGCCACGTCGCGCCGCCGCCTGCGCGGGCGATGCGTGCATCCGGGTCGACCTCGACCGTGTTCATGCCGGAGAGCTCGATCACGAGCCCGCCGTCGCAGACGGCGTGACCGGCGACGTTGTGACCGCCGCCGCGAACGGCGACCGGCAGCCCATGCTCGGCGGCGACGCCGAGCGCTGCGACGACGTCCGCGGTGGTGCGGCAGCGCGCGATCGCCGCGGGCCGACGGTCGACGAGCGCGTTGAACGTCGCTCGTGCCGAGTCGTAGGCGGGGTCGCCCTCGGTCAGGATCTCTCCCGAGAAGCCCCGTGCGACGGCGGCCGGTTCGACGGTGGAGACACTCACGTCGTCGACCCTACTCACGCCGCCGAGCACGGGTCAATACGGTCTCCTGGTGCCGGACGCCCGCTACATCGGACGCACGAACGTCGCGAAGCGCCTTCGCGCGCTCGACGGCGACCCGGGCCGCGTCGTCTACGCGCGCGGCACGGCGCGTATCGAGCTGGACGAGTCCGTCCTGACGGTCACGCCGCCGTTCGGGCTCGACCACGAGGGCGAGTACGAGGTCGTGCGCGCCGCCCCGCTGCTGGACGCGCTCGAAGCAGAGCCGCGGGTGGCCGTGCTGCTCGTGCGCATGGGCGGCTACGCCGTCGGCGTCTTCGAGGGCGAGAGGCTCGTCGCGTCCAAGGTCGGCACGCGCTTCGTCAAGGGCCGGCACAAGAAGGGCGGCTCGTCCTCGAACCGCTTCCGGAGGAGGCGTGGAGAGCAGGAGCGCGAGCTCGTCGACGCGGCGGCGGCGGAAGCGGCGCGCGTGCTCGGGCCCTGGCGCGACCGGGTCGAGCACGTCGCCCTCGGCGGCGACCGGTCGGCGGTCACGCGCGTGCTGGAGTCCCGTCCTGACCTCGCGTGGCTGCAGCCGCTCGCGCTCGCGCGCTTCTTCGACGTCCCCGAGCCGCGGTTGCGCGTGCTCGAGGCGCTGCCGTACCAGCTCTACGCGGCGAAGGTGGTCGAGGAGCCGAGCTGAGCTACCGTCGCGCCGTCGGCCGAGTCGCTCTCGCGGCCGTCGACGAGCGGGTGCTTGTCGAGCTCGTCGCGGACCGCTGCGCGGACGGCTCCGGTGGCGCGGCCGTGGATGATCCGGACCGTCGGCAAGCCGGCGAGCGACGCCTCGTCCACGAACGCCCGGACGGCCTCGCGCGCCTCCTGAGCGCGCTGTCCGCGCACGTCGAGCTCGTCCGAGACGTCGCCGCGCGCCGCAGCGACGACCTTGACGGGCGCCTCGGCTTCCGGCTCGCGGCGGCGCGAGGGCCGGAGGCGGGCGAGCGGGATCCGGAGGCGGTGCCCGGCGGCGCCGACGACCTCGGCCTCCTCGCCCTCGATCGCCGCGATCGTGCCGTGGACGCCGAGGCCGGGAGCCTCGACCGGGTCGCCCGCGGCGAGCGGGCCGGTGACGGGAAGAGGCTCGTCGAGCTCGCGAATCGCCCGCTCCGCGCGCACAGACCGCTCTGCGGCCGCGCCGAGGCGGCGGTCGCGCTCGGGCTCGTCGCGGCGACTCCTTCGAGCGGCGCGGATCTCCTTGCGGAGTGCCGCGAGCTCGGCTCGGGCCGCCGCGAGGTCGCGCCGAGCATCCTCGGCCGCCCGCTCGCGCTCGGCCGCAGCGGACGCCTTGACCGCGGCGATCTCCTCCTCGAGCGCCCGCTCCCGCTCCCGTGCGCGATCGACCAGCCTCGCGGTCTCGGCCCGGTCCGCCTCAGCCAGCTCTCGCTCGCCCGCTGCCTGCCGCTCGGCCGACTCCGCCTCCGCGAGCAGCTCCTGGACCCGCTGCCGCTCCGGTGTCACCCGTGCGCGCGCGGCGGCGACGACGGCCGGCTCGAGCCCGAGGCGCTCGGCGATCTGCAGCGCGTGCGACGTCCCCGGCCGGCCGAGCGCGACGCGGTAGAGCGGCGCGTGCGTGTCGGGGTCGAAGCCGGTGCCCGCGTTCGCGACGCCCTCGGTCGCGCTCGCCCACTCCTTCAGCTCCGGGTAGTGCGTCGTCACCAGCGTCAGGCGCGCCTGCTCGGCGAGCCTCGCCACGAGCGCCTGCGCGAGCGCCGAGCCCTCGACCGGGTCCGTCCCCGAGGCGAGCTCGTCGAGCAGCACGAGCGAGCGCTCGCCCGCGGCGTCCAGGATCGCGACGATGCTCGCGACGTGGCCGGAGAAGGTCGAGAGGCTCATCTCGATCGACTGCCGGTCGCCGATGTCGGCGAGCACCTGGTCGAAGACGGGCAGCGCGGCCGTCTCGGCGGGGGGCCGCAGGCCCGCCTGGTGCAGGAGCGCGGCGAGCCCGAGCGTCTTCAACGCCACCGTCTTGCCGCCCGTGTTCGGACCGCTGATCACGAGCGCGCGCAACCCGCGGAGGTCGAGGTCGATCGGCACCGCCAGCTTCGGGTCGAGCAGCGGATGGCGTGCGGCGGCGAGCCGCACCTCGTCCGAGACCTCGACGGGTGCGCCCCTCCAGCCGCGGGAGAGGGTGCCCAGCGCCAGCGCCAGGTCGATCTGCCCGGTCGCCTCGACCGCAGCGGCGAGCGCCGCCGCCTGCTCGCCCACCGCGGCGGACAGCTCGCGCAGGATCCGCTCGACCTCCTCCCGTTCGGCGCTCGTCGCCTCGGACTGCCGGTTCGATAGCTCAACGACGTCGAACGGCTCGACGAAGAGCGTCTGGCCCGAGTCCGACGCGTCGTGGACGATCCCTGGGACGCTTCGGCGTGCGCTCGCCTTCACGGCGAGCACGGGCCTGCCGCCGCGGAGGGTGATGAAGTCCTCCTGCAGGTGCTCGCGCAGGTCGCTCGAGCGGACGAGCTGCTCGAGCTTGTCGCGGACGCGCTGCCGGCCGGTGCGGAGCTCGCCGCGCAGCTTGCGGAGCTTCGGCGACGCGTTGTCCCGCACGTCGGATCCGTCCTCCTCGACGGCCCGGTCGATCGCCTTCGCGAGCACCGCAAGAGCCGGGTCGACGGCCGCCGCGAGGCCGCATAGGAGCGACGCCGCCGTCTCGTCGAGCGCGCCGCGGGCACGCAGGCAACCGGAAGCGGTGTCGGAGACGCGGCGTAGCGCCTGCGGCGAGAGCGCGCCGCCGAGCGAGGCATGTGCGGCCTGCTCGCGCACGTCGTGGATTCCGTCCAGCTCCGGCTCGAGCGACTCCTCGAGCAGCGCGATCGCCTCGGCCGTGAGCGCCTGGCGCCGCGCGACCTCGTCGCGGTCGCCGGACGGCTCGAGCACGGCGGCGAGAGCGGCGCCGTGCTCGGTCGCGGCCGCTCGCGCGACCCGGTCGCGGATCGCCGGAAACTCCAGCACGTCGAGCGCGTTCGAATCCACGCGACGAGTGTAGGTTGGGCGGAGATGGACGTCATGGTCTTCGTCGAGGTGCCGATGGGCTCGCGGAACAAGTACGAGGTGGACGCGACCACCGGCCACGTCGTGCTCGACCGGCGCCTCTTCACCTCGATGAGCTATCCCGCCGACTACGGCTTCATCGAGGGCACGCTCGGCGAGGACGGCGATCCGCTCGACGCGCTCGTGCTCGTCGGCGAGCCGACGTTCCCCGGCTGCCGCATCCGCGCGCGCGTCGTCGGCGTCTTCCACATGACCGACGAGAAGGGCCCGGACGAGAAGGTGATCCTCGTGCCGCTACGCGACCCGGCCTGGATGCGCGTGCACGACATCCACGACATTCCCGCGGAGTTCCGGGACGAGATCGAGCACTTCTTCCAGGTCTACAAGGACCTGGAGGCGAAGAAGACGGAGACCCGCGGCTACGGCAACCGCGCCGAGGCCGAGCAGGTGATCGAGGCCGCTAGGGAGAGGAGGGGGACGTGAAGGCCTACGCCGCGGCTCCCGTGGCGGCCGGCGTCGTAGCGGGCTAGCCGGGCGCGGTCGCGCGCGCCGACCGAGCGACCGCGCGCCAGTGGGCGTCGTCGGCCGGGCCGTGCGCCGCGGCTTCGCGAAGCGCCTGCCGCTCCTCGCGCGTCAGCACCCGCACCAGGCAGAACTCGTTCCCGAACGGGTCCTGCATCACGGCCCAGTCGATCAGCGGGCGGGCGTCCTCGTACTGGCGCGGGACGGGGTAGACGGTCGGCGGGTACTTCAGCCGCCCGCCGATCGCCTCGATCTTGGCGATCGCCTCGTCCACGTCGTCGATGTCGATGTCGATGTGGGCGCGGTTCGCGCCCGGGTCTCGGCGATGCTCGACGTCGATTGCGTCCGCGTCGGTCTCCTTCGCCGTCGCGACCCGGTGGAGGATGATCTCGTGCTTCCACGTCGTCTCGTCCTCGTGGCCGAGGTAGGCGAAGCGGTCCGGCCACTGGGACGAGATCCGCCCGATCCCGGTCAGCTCCGACCAGAACGCGGCCCCGACGTCGAGATCCTCGACGTCGATGACGAAGCAGCGGAGCTTCCCGATCGCCACCCGTGCAGCCTAGGAAATCACGCAGCTCAGTGCGGCGAAGACGTCCTCTACTAGCTAGATCGTCTTGAACTGCTCGAACGGCTGCTTGCAGCTCGTGCAGTAGCGCACCGACCGGCACGGCGTCGGCCCGAAGATGTTGTCGAGCCGCGTCTCGGTCGAGCTGCAGTACGGGCACCGGTGGACGGCCTGCTGGAGCTGCAGCAGCGTGGGGGAGCCCTCGGCGCGCGGCGTCGGCGGGGCGAAGCCTGCAGCGCGGAGCTTCTCGCGACCGGCGGGCGTGATCGAGTCCGTCGACCAGGAGTCGGCGAGCAGGACGTCGACCTGCGGCTCGCCGCCCAGCGCGGTCACGGCCGCCTCCATCTGCGTGCGCATGGCGTCGAGGGCGGGGCACCCCATGAACGTGGGCGTGAACGCGATCCGCACGCGGTCGCCGTCGACGGCCACGTCCTTGACGACGCCGAGGTCGACGAGCGAGATCACCGGGATCTCCGGATCCGGGATCTCAGCGAGGGCATCCCAGACCGCGGCCTCCGTCACCACTGCGCACCGACCGGAGCCGAGCGCCGCACCATCGTCATCTCGTCCCAGAGGTCTGCGAACTCGGAGCCCGGCGCGCTCCGCTCGATCGCCTCGACCTCGTCCCGCCCCACTCGTTCCGCGAGCGCCGGCCGCAGGTCCGACTCGAGCACCCCGAGTGCGTACGGCCACAGCTCCTCCACCGCCGCCGCATAGCGCGCCTCGCCGCGCAGTCGCTCCAGCCACATCTCGGCGTGCAGCCGGTGGTAGAGCTCCTCGCGCTCGATCTTCGCCGCGACGCCCGCCAGCTCGGCGTCGTCGTGGTCCTTCAGCCGCTCGATCCGGATCGCGTCGGCGGTCTCGTAGAGGACGTGCCGGGCGATCGTGCGGGCCCAATC
>JANPKC010000071.1:0-9980 GCA_031425855.1 Actinomycetes bacterium
GTGCATGGCGACCGTCGGGCTCAGCTCGATGCCCAAGCCGGGGCTCCAGGCCGGCAAGCCGTGGGCCGTCACGATTCGCGTGCTCCAGCACGGCCGCACGCCGATGGCCGACGCGAGGCCGGAGGTGAGGATTCGCACCGCCGCCGGGAGGCTCTTCGTCTTCAAGGCGCGCAAGACCGCCGTCGTCGGCTCCTACCGGGCGCGGGTCGTCTTCCCGAAGGCGGGCCGCTACTCGCTCGGCGTCTACGACGGCTTTCCCTACGCGGAGTGCGCGCGCGTGCACACCTTCAAGTCGGTGCTGATCGTCGCGGTCTGAGCTGCAATCGGGGCCAGGCTCACGGGCCTGGCCCCGACGGCCCCGCATGCGTGCGTGCACCGTCGCGCAGAGTCCGCCAGGCTGCTGCGCAGAACGAGAACAGCAGCGCGACCACGTAGAAGAACGCGGCGAACGAGGCGGCCGCCTCGACGCCCGACCCCGCCGGGAGCAGCACCGCCGCCGTGATCAGCGCGAACGACCAGAGCGCAGGCGTGAGGCACGCGCCCACGATCGCGCTGTCCATCACCCTCCAGAAGCGGAAGACCATGGGCTGATCCTCGCGCGCATGGGACGCGGTCGCATCGGGGAGAGCCCTAGGCAGGGCTTGCCCATTTGCAAAACCCTTACGCGAGCTTCATCGCAATCCCCTATCGGGGGGACAACCTCTTCGCTCTACTGGACGAAGAACCGATACACACGACCGAGAAGGAACCACATGGCTGCGGCCGAGACGACGACCACCGAGACGGAACAGGAGCGAATCGAGCGCTGGCGCGCCGAGGAGCTCCAGCGCGCCGGCTTCGAAGCGTCGGCCGCGTCGCTCCTCGCGAGCCGGCCCGACGTCGACCTGCACTACGCGATCGACCTCCTGCGCAACGGCTGCGCACCCGAACTGGCTCTTCAGATCCTCCTCTGAGGCCCCACCCGCCGGGCGACGCGTCGGGGCGCCGGAGCTGGTTCCCGGCGCGCTCCGTCTGCGCGACTCGGCAGAATGCGCTCTGCGGTGGCCTTCCTCGCCTCGATCCCCTCCCCGTCCTCGGGCACGCTCGACCTCGGGCCCGTGACGATCCACATGTACGGCCTCATGCTCCTGGCGGGGATCGCCGCCTGCATCCTGATCACCGGCCGCCGCTGGGTCGCGCGCGGGGGCGACTGGGACCTGATCTTCCGCGTCGCCGTCTGGGGCGTCGGCGCCGGGATCGTCGGCGCCCGCCTGTACCACCTGGCGACGAGCTGGAGCGAGGTCCCTGACGAGTGGTGGGGCCCCTTCGCCGTCTGGGAGGGCGGGCTCGGGATCTGGGGCGGCATCGCCGGCGGCGTCCTCGTCGGCGGGATCATCGCGCGGCGCTCCGGCGTCAGCGTCGCCGAGCTGCTCGACGCCGCCGCGCCCGGGCTGCTCGTCGCGCAGGCGATCGGCCGCGTCGGCAACTGGTGGAACCAGGAGCTCTTCGGCGAGCCGACCGACCGGGCCTGGGGCCTCGAGATCGACTCCGCGCGCCGGCCTGACGAGTACATCTTCAACGAGACGTTCCACCCGACCTTCCTCTACGAGGCGCTCTGGAACCTCGGCGCCGCCGCGCTGCTGCTCCTGCTCGACCGCCGCTTCCGCTTCCGCCCGCCGGCGCTCTTCGCGCTCTACATCGCGCTCTACACCGGCTTCCGCTTCTACCTCGAGTCGCTCCGGATCGACCCGTCCGAGGAGATCGCCGGCCTGCGAGTCAACGCGTGGGTGTCGCTGATCCTCTTCGTCGCCTCGGTCGCCTTCTTCGTCTACTGGCAGTTCTTCCGCGGCCGCCGCGACGAGCCGACGCGCCGCAGCCCGAGGCGCGTCGAGCCGAAGACGGCGATGGCCGTCCCGCGCGGCCGCGTCCGACCCCGCCGCTAGCCTCCGAGTCGCATGATTGTGCGCGAGCTCGAGCTGGACCTCGACGCGTTCGAGGGCCCCTTCGACCTGCTCCTGACGCTGCTCCTGAAGGAGGAGCTGGAGCCGGCCGACGTCGACATGGCCGCGATCGTCGTCGCGTTCGTTGAACGCCTGGCCGAGCGTGAGGAGCTCGACCTCGAGGCGTGCGGCGAGTTCCTCGTCCTGATCGCGGCGCTGCTCGAGCTGAAGGCGCGCGCGCTCTTCCCGGACGAGGAGGCCGAGCTTGCCGACCTCGAGCCGGAGGAGGCCGCCGAGGAGCTCGCGCGGCGGCTCGCCGAGTACCGCCGGATGAAGGAGGCTGCCGCCTGGCTGACCGAGCGGCTCGCCGGCGAGCGCGACCGCTACTTCCGGATCGGCCCGGCGCCGCTCGCGCCGCGTCCCGAGCGAAAGCTGGCGCCGCAGGACCCCGAGCAGCTCGCGACGGCGCTGCGCCTGCTCGCCGCGGCGCCGCCCGAGGTGTCGCTCTCCCACATGGCGCTCCGCTTCCCGCCCGTCTCGCAGTTCATCGAGCGCTTCCGCGCCGTCCTGCGCGGCCGCCGCCGCTTCGACTTCGACGCCGAGGTCGGCTCGCTGCCGCGCGTCGACCAGGCCGTCGCCTTCCTCGCGCTGCTCGAGCTGCGCAAGGCGGGGGAGATCGCGCTCGAGCAAGCCGCCCCGTTCGCCCCGATAAGGGTTTCTCGCCCAGCCGCGACCCCCTGGCCGGCATCGGCTCCCGCCGGGCAAAGCCCGGCTCCGCAGATGCCTGGCGCCGCTGCGGGCGCTCCGGCCGGCGAGCCGTACCACCGTACTGTCCCACCGACCTCCGCACCCGCAGCGGCGCCCCAGGAGGCCGCCGTCGACGCGGGGAAGGAATCCACGATCGCAAACGAAAGGACCGCCGAATGGATCGTCCGCTCCGCCTGATCACCGCGAACCCGGTCGACCAGCTCGCCCGGACGCTGGAGGCACTGCTCGTCGTGGCCTCCGCGCCCCTGTCGGTCGACGAGCTCGCAGAGGCGGCCGCCGACGACGCCGAGCGGATCGAGCTCGCCCTGAGCCTGCTCTCCGACCGCTACCGCGAGGGGCGCAGCGGGATCGTGCTCGAGCAGGTCGCCGGTGGCTACGCCTTCCGCGCCGCGCGCGAGGCAGCCGAGGCCTGCGCCCGCCTGTTCGAGCGGCCGGTCGAGCGCGGGCTCTCGCAGGCGGCGCTCGAGACGCTCTCGATCGTCGCCTACCTCGGCCCCTGCAGCCGTCCCGAGATCGCGCGCATCCGCGGCGTCGCAGCCGACTCGGCCGTGGCCGGCCTGCTCGAGCGCGGCCTGATCGCCGAGGCCGGCCGTGACGAGGGGGTGGGCGGGGCGGTCCGCTACCGCACGACGCCGCTCTTCGAGCGCGTCTTCGGGCTCGAGAGCGCGGCCGCGCTGCCGCGCCTCGACGACCTCGGCGAGTCGACGGAAGAGATCCGCGAGCGGCTGCACTCGGTAGCCGTCGGCAAGACCGCGTAGCCGCGCCGTGCGCCGGCACGCTCCGGACGGATACACCTGTCCGTTTTGTGTCGTCGTTGCCGGAGGTCAGACGCAACGGAACCGCCAGGATGACGTCGTCTATCGCGACGACATCGTCACCGCCTTCGTTTCCCCGAAGTGGTGGGAGCAGAACCCCGGTCATGTGCTCGTCGTCCCGAACGAGCATGTCGAGAACGTGTACGAGATCTCAGAGTCCGTGCTCGGCCGCGTGTATTCGGTCGCGCGCATAGTTGCGGTGGCCTTGTGCGACGCCTACGCCTGCGAAGGCACGTCGATGCGGCAGCACAACGAGCCGGCCGGCAACCAGGACGTCTGGCACTTCCACGTGCATGTCTTCCCGCGTTACGTGGGCGACGACCTCTACCGGAACACCGACCGGGCGGTGTGGGTCGAGGCGGATCTCCGAGCCGAGTACGCGAGCAGGTTGCGCCCGCACCTCGACCACGCCGCGGTCGCCAAGTAACAGTCTGTTGCTTGGTCGCCAGTGGCGGCGGACAGGAGAGCAAGCGGCTCGCGATGCCGTCAGAGCGACCATGCAACAGTCTGTTGCTAGGTCGGATCGTGCGCGAGCACGCGGCCGAGCACGCCGCGGATGAAGTCGCTCTTCGCCCGCGTGTACGCCTCCCGGTCTATCGGGTTCTCTTCGGCTAGGCGGCGCTTCAACCTCTCATACGCATTGGCAGTCTCGGGCTCGGCGCGGAGCGCATCCCGGAATGCCAACTCCTCCCGCCACCGTTGCGAGCCGGGAACGAGCAGATGCAGGTGATGCGTGCGCCGCTCGGGTGAGGGCTTGCAGAACCGTTCATGTGCTGCTCCTGGTAGGGAGCCCACCAGTACGAGAGGGCCTGGAGCGGCTCGACTGCCGCACGGCTCTCCTCGAGGCTGCGTACCTCGGCGAGGATGTCGATCACCGGCTTCGCGCCGAGGCCGGGGACGCTCGTGCTTCCGATGTGATGGATCTCGCCGGCCAGCCACGGTGCCAGAACGGGCTTGAGGAGCGCCTTCTCGGCCTCGAACTCGGCCGGCCACGCCGGGTCGTACGCGACGATCCGGACTAGATCTGCCAGGAGCCGCCGCGGAGCACCGGCACGCGGTCGCCGTCGCGGGTGATCCCGTCGACGTCGACCTCGTTCGACCCGATCATGAAGTCGACGTGGATCCCGCTCTTGTTGACGCGCTCCCGGTCGGCCGCGTCCTCGACCGGGAAGGTGTACGCGTTGCCGAGGGCGATGTGGCTGGCCGCGTTCTCGTCGATCAGCGTCTCGTGGAAGACCGTGCCGAGCGGCCCGATTCGTCCCTCCTTGTCGACCAGCGCGATCTCGCCGAGCCGTGACGCGCCGTCGTCGCGGGCGGCCGTGGCGCGCAGCGCGTCGGCGCCCTGGTCGGCGTCGATCTTGACCGCGCGGCCGCCCTCGAACTCGATCCGGATCCCCTCCATGTAGGAGCCGTAGAGCTCGAGCGGCATCGTCGCGGAGACGTGCCCGTCGACGCGCTCGGGGTCGGGCGTCGTGAACACCTCCTCGGTCGGGAGGTTCGGGTAGTGGGTGAGGTCGTCGACCGTCTTGAAGTCGGCGCCGAGCCACTTCGAGCTCGGGAGCAGGCCGATCGTCAGGTCGGTGCCCGGCCCCGTCAGGTGGAGGCTGTCGAAACGGCGCTCCGTCATCCGGTCGGCGCTCGCCACGATCGCCGTCATCCGCTCGCGCCAGGCGGCGACCGGGTCGTCGCTGTCGAGCCGGAGCACGTACACCATCTCGTCCCACAGCTTCTCGAGCGCGTCCTGCGGCTCGAGCTCCGGATGGACGCGCTGCGCCCACGCGACGTTGGGCGACGGCCCCGCCGTCCAGTTCGTCGTCCGCTCGTTGACGATCCGCGGCACCGCCGAGACGTACGGGAGCAGGTCGCGACCGGCGCGGGAGGGATCGACGCCGTCGAAGACCGCGGCGCTCGTGCCCGTGAGCGAGACGCGGGCGGCGCGCTCGTCGGAGAGCCACTGCATCCGCTGCTCGATCCACGGCGGCACGAACTCCAGCGTGCTCTCGTCGGCGTGCTCGAGCCGCTGCCGCTTGACGAGGTGGTCCCACCAGAAGACGTCGACGTACTTGGCGCCCCGCTGGTAGCCGGCCCGGGCGACGGCATAGGCAACGTCCTCCATCCCGTGGTAGGCGGTGACGCCGAGGATCTGGCCGGGCTGGATGTTGGCCCCGAAGCCGACGAGCAGCTCGGCGAGGCGGTCGACGTCGTGGGAGCGGTCGCGCATGAGCGGCGGCAGACTACCGGGATGAGGCTCAATGCGTACCTGGCACGCGCGGGCGTGGCGTCGCGGCGGAAGTCGGACGAGCTGATCAAGGCCGGCCGCGTGCTCGTCAACGGCGAGCCCGGGCAGTTGAACACGTTCGTGCAGTCCCATGACACCGTCGAAGTGGACGGGCAGCCGGTCGCGAAACAGCGGCTCGCGTACGTGCTCCTGAACAAGCCCGCGGGCGTGATCACGACCGCGAGCGACCCGCAGCGCCGGCCGACCGTCGTCGGCCTCGTCGGCCACGACGCGCGTGTCGTCCCGGTCGGCCGGCTCGACGTCGACACCACCGGAGCGCTCTTGCTGACGAACGACGGCGCGCTTGCACATCGGCTCGCCCATCCGCGCTACGGGGTCGAGAAGGTGTACGAGGTCGAGACCTGGAAGGAGCCGAACGACGAGGCGCTGCGCATGCTGGCCGAAGGCGTCGAGCTCGAGGACGGGATCACCTCGCCCGCACGCGTCCGCCGGCTCGGCGCCGCGCGCTTCGAGCTCGTCCTGCACGAGGGCCGCAACCGGCAGGTCCGCCGCATGTGCGAGGCCGTCGGCCACCGCGTCCGGAAGCTGCACCGGAGCGTCTACGCGGGGCTCGGCGTCGACGGCCTCCTTCCGGGTGAGTGGCGCGAGCTGACTCCCCTCGAGCTGAAGGGTCTTCGGGCCGCTAGCGAGCCCGAACCACTGCCACGTCGGTGAGGAGTGAGCTGTCGAAGCCCGTCTCGGGCTTGGACGATCCGCCGGAGGCGACGATCTTCCCGTCGCGCGTCGCGACCACGGCGGTCAGGAAGTCGGTGTTCATCCTCCCGCTGGTCGGGTTGACCGGGAGGACGCCGCCGGCGCCGAAGGACCGGTCTCGTCGTCCGTTCGGGCCGAGCCGCCAGATCGCGAGTTGGCTGTCCTGCGTCGCGGCGACGCGGCTGGAGCCGGCGACGAGGATCCTTCCGTCCGGTGCGACGGTGAGGCCGAGCGTGTCGTGAGCGGGCTCGATCGGAGGGCCGGTCCCTCCGGCGGTCGCGAACGACGGGTCGACGCGCCCCGTCGGCAGGTAGCGCACGACGCGAAGCTGGACGCACTGCCTCGTACAGCCGAGGCCGAGGTTGGCCGTTCCGGCGACGAGGATGCGGCCGCGTGCGTCGAGTGTGACCGCGCTCGCCGCGTCCGGGCCACGTCCGAACGAGGTTACGACCAGCCCGTCCCCGCCGCCGAACGTCCGGTCGCGCGTCCCGTCCGGCCGCAGTCGCAGGACGAACCAGTCGCGGAGCGGGAGGTTCGTCATCCCGACGACGACGAGTCGGCCGTCCGGCTGGCGGGCCAGCGCGTAGGGGTACTGAACCCGGTGGGAGACGGTGCCGTCGCCCCCGAAGCGCTTGTCGAGCCGGCCGCGGGCGTCGAAGCGCGCCAGGACCAACCGCTGGGGATCGGTCGTTCCCCCGACGACGACGCTGCCGTCGGACGAGGCCGCGACGCCCGAGAGCGCGCCGTTGAGCCGGCCGGCGACCCGGGCCGACGCGACTCCGTCTCCTCCGAAGCTTCGATCGAGCGCGCCGGACGAGCTCGTCCGGAACGCGTAGAGAGCGGCGTCGTCCCCGACATCGTCGCCGTTCAAGTTGTGGGCGGCGCCACCCGCCACGAGACGCCCATCGGCGAGGCGCGCGGCCCCCGAGACATGGTCGACGCCCCGCCCGACGCTGACGCGAACGACCCCTCCGGTCGCGAACCTCCTGTCTCGCCCGCCGCTCGGGAGCAGGCGCAGCAGCACCGCGTCCGGCCCCGCGAACGCCGTGCGAAACCCGCCGGATTCGGCCGCCACGACGAGCCTTCCGTCGGGGAGGGGGACGAGCCCGCGCGCGACGTCATACCCCCGCGTCAGCCGGTGGACTACCAGGCCGTCGCCGGGATCGAGGCGGCCTGCCGGCGGTGCGGCTGCGCCCGCGGTCGCTGCCAGTGCGAGCGCCGCGAGGCCGAGCCGGGCGCCGCCGCGGATCAGAGCCCTCGCGGCCGCGCCGCTCCGAAGAAGCGGCCCGCTTCGCTCTTGACGAAGCCCATCCGGTCGAACATCGCGTCGAGTGTCGGCTCGGACGTCTTGCGCGCCTTCTCGGCGCCGCGTGCGAGCAGGCGCTGTAGCTCGGCCGGGTCGGACCGGAGCTCCGCGTACCGCTCCTGGATCGGCGTCAGCGCCTCGACCACGGCCTCGCCGACATCGGTCTTGAACTGGCCGTAGCCGGAGCCCTCGTACCGCGACTCGATCGCCTCGCGCGACTCGCCGGTGAGCGAGGAGAGGATGTCGATCAGGTTCGTCACGCCGGCCTTGTCCGGCCCGCGCCGCACCTCCGAGCCCGAGTCGGTCACGGCCGAGCGGAACTTCTTCCGGATCACGTCCGCCTCGTCCAGCAGCTTCACCGTCCCCTGCGGCGTGCCGCCCGTCGTCGACATCTTGCTGGTCGGGTCCTGCAGGTCCATGATCCGTGCGCCCACCTCCGGGTAGACGCCCTCGGGCAGCCTGAACGTCTCGCCGAAGCGCGAGTTGAAGCGCTCGGCGATGTCCCGCGTCAGCTCGAGGTGCTGCCGCTGGTCGTCGCCGATCGGGACGATGTCGGTCTGGTAGAGCAGGATGTCGCCCGCCATCAGCACCGGGTAGGTGAAGAGGGCGGAGGAGATGAACTCGTGCCGGTCGGACTTGTCCTTGAACTGGGTCATCCGGCCCAGCTGGCCGAAGCTCGTGACCGAGCCGAGCAGCCACGCCGCCTCGCCGTGGGCGGGCACATGGCTCTGCGCGAAGACGGTCGAGCGCTCCGGATCGAGCCCGGTCGCGAACAGCATCGCGGCGAGGTCGAGCGTGCGCTCGCGAAAGTCCACGGGGTCGTACTCGACGCTGATCGAGTGCAGGTCGACGATGCAGAAGTACGCCTCGCCCTGCTCCTGGGTGGCGGCGTACTGGCGGAAGCCGCCGATCAGGTTGCCGAGGTGCTTGTCGCCCGTGGGCTGGATGCCGGAGAAGATGCGCATTTGGGCTCCATTTCTACCCGCTTCCGCGACAAAGGGCGCAACTACACTCACGCCGTGGCCGCAGTCGGTTCCCCCGAGCTCCTGATCGTGATGGGCGCGCAGGCGTCCGCCGGGCAGGTGGACGAGGTCGTCGCGCGGCTCGAGGAGGCCGGCGCGAGCGCGCACGTCAGCCACGGCCGCGACGCGACGGTGATCGGCGCGATCGGCGAGCGGGAGCTGCTCGCGACGCTGCCGCTCGAGGGCTTCCCCGGCGTCGAGCAGGTGCTGCCGATCCTGAAGCCGTACAAGCTCGTCTCGCGGGAGCTGCGCCGCGATCCGACCGTGATCGAGGCGCGCGGGCGGAAGATCGGCGACCACTACTTTGGTTTCATCGCCGGCCCGTGCACCGTCGAGACGCGCGAGCAGACGCTCGAGACCGCGCGCGTCGTCCACGCGGAGGGCGTGACGATGCTCCGCGGCGGCGCCTTCAAGCCGCGCACCTCCCCGTACGCATTCCAGGGGCTCGGCGTCGAGGCGCTGCACATCCTGGCCGAGGCGCGCGACGAGACCGGGCTGCCGCTCGTGACCGAGCTGATGGATCCTCGCGACGTCGAGGCGGTCGTCGAGATCGCGGACGTGATCCAGATCGGCGCCCGCAACATGCAGAACTTCAACCTCCTCTCCGAGGTCGGGCGGGCGCCGAAGCCGGTGCTGCTGAAGCGCGGCCCGGCCTCGTCGATCGAGGAGCTGCTGATGGCCGCCGAGTACGTGGTCAAGGAGGGGAACACGCAGGTGATCCTCTGCGAGCGCGGGATCAAGACGTTCGAGCGCGCCACCCGCTACACGCTCGACCTCTCGGCGATCCCGGTGCTGAAGCACGAGACGCACCTGCCCGTGATCGTCGACCCCTCGCACGCGGCCGGCAAGCGCGACCTCGTGCTGCCGCTCGCGCGAGCCGCGGTCGCGGCGGGCGCCGACGGGATCATCGTCGAGATCCACCCGAACCCGGAGGACGCGGTCTGCGACGGCCCGCAGGCGCTCTACGCCCACGACTTCGCGGACTACCTCGAGCTCGTCGAGCGCGCGGCCGCGGTCGCGGGCAAAGTGCTCAGTCAGACGGCCTAGCGGGATCGTGCGGCTCGCGGTCCTCGGGGTCGGCCTGATCGGCGGCTCGTTCGGCCTCGCGGCGCGCGAGCGTCTCGGGGCCGAGGTCGTCGGCTACGACCCCGCGGGCCT
>JANPKC010000072.1:0-5013 GCA_031425855.1 Actinomycetes bacterium
GACCGAGCGGACGGCGTTCAACTGGCACGGCTACCTCCCGGGGGTGGCGCCGGGGCAGCGCTACGGCTACCGCGTCCACGGCCCCTGGGCGCCCGAGCAGGGCCATCGCTTCAACCCGAAGAAGCTCCTGATCGACCCTTACGCCAAGGCGATCGAGGGCTCGGTCAGGTGGGAGCTCGCGAACGTGCTCCCGTACGTGCCCGGTGACGAGGACGCCGACCTCGAGCGCGACGACGAGGACGACGCCGAGGCGATCCCGAAGGGGATCGTGATCGACGAGAGCTTCGACTGGGAGGGCGACCAGCAGCTACGCACCCCGTGGCACGACACGGTCATCTACGAGGTGCACGTGAAGGGCTTCACGAAGCAGCTCGACGGCGTCCGCGACGATCTCCGCGGAACCTATGCCGGGCTCGCCTCGGAGGCGTCGCTCGCGTACCTGACCGCGCTCGGCGTCACCGCGGTCGAGCTGCTTCCCGTGCACCACATCGCCGACGAGCAGGCGCTCGCCGACAAGGGCCTGACGAACTACTGGGGCTACAGCTCGATCGGCTACCTCGCGCCGCACGCCGGCTACGCCGCAACCGGGTCGACGGGCGACCAGGTGCGCGAGTTCAAGGGGCTCGTCAAGGCGATGCACCGTGCCGGGATCGAGGTGATCCTCGACGTCGTCTACAACCACACTGCCGAGGGCAACCACCTCGGCCCGATGCTCTCGTTCAAGGGGATCGACAACCTCTCCTACTACCGCACCGTCCCCGGCGACGCGCGCCACTACATGGACTACACGGGCACGGGCAACTCGCTCAACCCCGTCCACCCGTCGGTGCTGCGGCTGATCATGGACTCGCTCCGCTACTTCGTGATCGAGTGCCACGTCGACGGCTTCCGCTTCGACCTCGCCTCCGCGCTGGCGCGCGAGTTCCACGAGGTCGACCGGCTGTCGGCCTTCTTCGACATCATCCACCAGGATCCGATCCTCTCCCAGGTGAAGCTGATCGCCGAGCCGTGGGACGTCGGCGAGGGCGGCTACCAGGTCGGCAACTTCCCCGTGCTCTGGACCGAGTGGAACGGGATCTACCGCGACACGATGCGGGACTTCTGGCGCGGCGAGGCGCCGGTGAGCGAGTTCGCAAAGCGGTTCACGGGCTCGAGCGACCTCTACCAGCACGACGGCCGCAGGCCGTTCGCGTCGATCAACTTCATCACCGCCCACGACGGCTACACCCTCCACGACCTCGTCTCCTACAACGACAAGCACAACGAGGCGAACCTCGAGGACAACAACGACGGCGACAACCACAACCGCAGCTGGAACCACGGCACCGAGGGGCCGACCGACGATCCGGCGATCAACGTGTTGCGCGAGCGGCAGCAGCGCAACTTCCTCGCGACGCTCCTGCTCTCGCAGGGCGTGCCGATGCTGCTCGGCGGTGACGAGATCGCCCGCACGCAGGGCGGCAACAACAACGCGTACTGCCAGGACAACGAGATCTCCTGGTTCGACTGGAGCCTCGACGAGCGGCAGCACCACCTGCTGGCGTTCGTGAAGCGGCTGATCGAGTTTCGCGCGCGCCATCCGGTCTTCCGCCGGGCCGACTTCCTGACGGGGGAGGAGCGGCTCGGCTCCGGGTCGCCCGACGTCTGGTGGTTCCGCCCGGACGGGCGCAAGATGACGCAGCGGAACTGGCACGACGACACGCAGACGCTCGGCGTCTTCCTCAACGGCGCCGAGATCCCGACGCTCTCCCCGCAGGGGGCGCCGGTGATCGACGACACGTTCCTGATCCTCTTCAACGCCCAGGCCGAGGACGTCGTCTTCACGCTGCCGGCGGTCGCGTACGGCCGCCGCTGGGTGCTCGAGCTCTCGACAGCGGAGCCGGACATCGAGGCGGGCTCGGAGCTGTATCCCGCCCGCGGGATCGTCGCCGTCGAGAACCGCTCGCTGGTCGTCCTGCGCCGGATCGGGTGACCGCCCTCCGCGCCACCTACCGGCTCCAGCTGGGGCCGGCGCTCGGCTTCCGCGAGGCGCGCGAGCTCGTCCCGTACCTCGCCGAGCTCGGCGTCTCGCACCTGTATCTGTCGCCCTCGCTGCAGGCGCGGCACGGCTCGACGCACGGCTACGACGTCGTCGACCCGACGCGGGTCTCGGACGATCTCGGCGGCGAGGACGAGCTGCGCGCGCTCTCCTCGGCGGCGCGGGAGGCGGGCCTCGGCGTGGTGCTCGACATCGTCCCGAACCACATGGCGGCGACGGACGAGAACCCCTTCTGGCGCGACCCGCTCTGGCGCGCGAAGTTCTTCGACCTCGACTGGCGCACCGGCGTCCATCGCCGCTTCTTCGACGTCGGCGAGCTCGCCGGGGTGCGAATGGAGGACCCGGAGGTCTGGGAGGTGACGCACGCCAAGGTGATCGAGCTGGCGCGCGACGGCGTCGTCGACGGCGTCCGCGTCGACCATCCCGACGGGCTCGCGAACCCGCGCCGCTACCTCGAGCGCCTGCGCGAGTCCGGGATCGAGCGCGTGTGGGTGGAGAAGATCCTCGAGCCGGGCGAGCGGTTGCGTCCCGACTGGCCGGTCGAGGGGACGACCGGCTACGAGTTCCTCAACGACGTCACGGCGCTCTTCGTCGATCCGGCCGCCGAGGAGCCGCTGACCCGCCTGTACGCGGAGCTGACGGGCGAGCGGCGGCCGTTCGCGGAGGTGGCGGACGAGGCGAAGCGGGAGCAGGCGGCGTCGACGTTCGCGGAGGAGGCGTCGCAGCTGGCCGCGAAGCTGCCGTTCGAGTCCGACCTCGAGCGCGCGCTCGCCTCCTTTCACGTCTATCGCACCTACGTCGAGCCGGACGCCGGGCTGGTGGCGGACGAGGACAGGGCGGCGGTCGCCGAGGCGGGCCTACCCCCGGAGCTGGCGCGGATCCTCCTGCTCGAGGAGCGGGGCCACGACGCGTTCGTCGTCCGCTTTCAGCAGACGACCCCGCCCGTGCACGCCAAGGGCGTCGAGGACACCGCGTTCTACCGCTGGAACCGGTTCGTCGCGCTGAACGAGGTCGGCGGCGACCCTGGCCGCTTCTCGCTGTCGGTGGAGGGCTTCCACGCTGCGAACCTCGCACGGCCGCCCGGGGGGATGCTCGCGACGACGACCCACGACACGAAGCGGAGCGGAGACGTGCGCGCCCGTCTCGCGGCGATCGCGGAGGATCCAGCGGAGTGGGAGGCGATCGTGCGCGCGCGGGTGGGCGGCTGGCACGACCCGAGCGAGGCGTACCTGATCCTGCAGACGGTCGTCGGCGCGTGGCCGCTGACCGCCGAGCGGCTCGAGCTCTACCTCGAGAAGGCGCTTCGCGAGGCGAAGGTGCACACGACCTGGATCGACCAGGATCACGAGTGGGAGGCGGGCGCGAAGGCGTGGGCGGTAGGGCTGCTGGCGGACGAGGAGCTCGGCGCGTACGCAAAGCGCCTGGCCGAGCGGGCCGAGCCGATCGTGCTCGCGACGACGCTGCTGAAGCTCACCAGTCCGGGCGTGCCCGACATCTACCAGGGCGACGAGCTGCCCCTGCTCGCGCTCGTCGACCCGGACAACCGGCGGCCGGTCGACTGGGAGCTGCACCGGCGGCTGCTGGCGTCGGGCGAGCCGCCGCCGAAGCTCGACCTGATTCGGCGGACGCTCGCGTTACGGGCGCGGCGACCGGGCGCGTTCGCGGGCGACTACGAGCCGGTCGACGCCGGTGAGGACGTGTGCGCGTTCGTCCGCGGCGGCGAGGTCCTCGTCGCGACGGCGGTCCGTGGCGACCTCGCCATGTTTGAGCTGCCCCCGGACAGATGGGAGGACGTCTACCGAACCGGCTCGATCGTCCTGGTCGAGCGCAGCTGAATCGGCCACCTTGCCGCGTCAGCGGTCGCCCGGCACAGTTCGATCGTGGCCGAGCCGCTGATCGAGCGCGCCGAGATCGTCGCGCTACTGTTCAACGTGAGCGACATCGTCGCGAGCCTTGCTCGGATCGAGAGCTTGTTGCAGGAGGATGAAGGTGAAGAAGAAGCGGACGACTGACGAAGATCGGGCTGCCCGGGAACGGATGCTCGCGAACGCCGAGCGCACCCGGAAGCTGGCCGAGAAGGCGCAGGCCGAGCTCGACCGCCGAAAGCAGCAGCCCGAGTCCGCCTGAGACCCCGGCTCGCTCGGCTGGGCCAGCGTCCGGGAATGTCACCTGAGCGACGTCGCCCAGACTGACAGATCACGCCGGTCAATTACGGCAAGGTGAGCAGCGGCGACGAGTCCCTCCAGCGGCCCTGCGAATAGACCAGCACGTCCTCGATCACCTCGTCCGGTGGCGTGACCTCGCCGTAGCAATCGTGCCACGCCATCTCCATCAGAGTCATCGCGTCGCCAACGATACGGAGTGTTGCCGCACTATCTCCGAACGTCTCGACAAGCCGTGGCCTCAGCACTTCGAGTCGTTCGGCGCGGCCCACAGCCATCCGCGAATCATGCCGCCTGCGGCCGACGGTCGCCTGGGCCAGTGTGCGGGAATGACCCTTGAGTCCGGTGCTACTCCTCCGGGGCCCACCAGCCTCTTGCAGGAGGCTCGGGCGGCCACGACGGCAGCGGGTCGTCCTCGTCGTATGCAACGACATCGCCAGCAGAAAACCACGTGTCGCCCCGGTGCCCGAGTCGGATGATCACGATCTCGGCACGCGCTCGACCCCACAAGATCGCCGCTTCAGCTCCTTCCACCTCGATCTCCTCGATGACGCGATCCGGCCCCTGCAAGCTCGCTACGAAGCGACTGTGATCGGGATCGACCAACGAACCGTCATCGGGAACATGGTCGACGGGAGAGATCACTACTTCTGGATCCACGCCGGGAGTATTGCTCGGCTGGGCCAGTGTTCAGGAATGTCCCCTGAGCGCCGATTGGGTACTGAATGCAAACGACGCTCTGGGACGACTACGAGATTTGCGACCCGCAGGTTGACCGCCCGCTTGCCGAGGTCACGCCCGCCGAGGCCCGTG
>JANPKC010000073.1:0-21993 GCA_031425855.1 Actinomycetes bacterium
GGCGGCAGGCAGAGGACGTTCGGCGCCGCCTCTGTCAGCCCGTAGCCCTGCACGATCTCGACCCCGCGCTCGTGCCAGCGCTCGAGCAGCGCCTTGGGCATCGGCGCGCCGCCCACGACCGCCCGCGGCAGCGTCCAGAGATCGGCCTTCGCGAAGCCCGGGTCCTGCGCCATGAAGAGGTAGGTCGCCGGGACACCCATCATCGTCGTCACGCGCTTCTCCGCGATCAGCGCGAGCGCGCGGGCCGGGTCGAACGCGGGCTCGAGCACGACGGTCGCGCCCTTCCACCACGCAAGCAGGGGGTGCACGTTCCAGCCGCCGACGTGGAACTGCGGCAGCACCTGCAGCACCGTGTCCTCCGCCCCGAGCCCGGCGACGCGGTCGAAGGAGAGGTTCGTCCAGAAGCAGTTCGCGTGCGTGAGCAGCGCGCCCTTCGGCTTCCCGGTCGTGCCGGAGGTGTAGACGAGCAGCAGCCCGTCGTCGTCGCCCGGATCGGGGAGGACTTTGTGTTCCTGTAACACAAGCTCCTCGAGCCCGGCGGTGCGCCCGTGGAGCGACGCGGCGAGCTCGGCGAAGTCCTCCGAGCGGAGCAGCACGGCCGGCTCGGCGTCCTCGAGCTGGTACCTGAGCTCGGGCGCGGCGAGGCGGGTGTTCAAGGGCATCAGGATCAGGCCCGCCTTCGCGCAGGCGAAGAAGGCGACGACGTGCTCGGTGCTCGCCGCGGTCAGCGTCGCCACGCGGTCGCCCGGCGACAGCCCCGCCTCGAGCAGGCCCCCGGCGAGCCGGTCGGAGCGCTCGTCGAGCTCGGCGTAGGTCGTCTCGCCGCCGCGGCAGTCGATCGCGACGCGCGCCGGCGTCGTCCGGGCGCGGTCGCGGATCCAGCGGCCGAGGGTGAGGTACGAGCTCACTGCAAGAACTCCGTCACGACCTCGACGAAGCGCTCCGGCTGCTCCCAGAAGAAGAGATGGCCGCCGCCGGGGAAGAGCTCGACGCGGGCGTCCGGGATCCGGAGCGCGAGCAGGGCAGAGTTCCGGGAGTCCACGACCGCATCTTCCGTCCCGTGCAGGACGAGGGTCGGAGCCGCGATCTCCGCGACGCGGTCGAGCACGTCGAAGGTCGCACCGGCCGTCGCCTGCGCGGTCCAGGCCTCCAGCGGCTGCGCAGTCGCCTCGCGGTGCCGGAGGATCTGCTCGACGATCGCCTCGTCGGCGCCGGGTGCGAGCGCGTTCTCGACGAACTGGCGCAGGGTTGCTCCGCTCGCCAGCAACTGCACGGTCTGCTCGGGCATCGGGAACGACTCCGGTCCTCCGGGCGTGGTGCACGCGAGCACCAGCCGATCGACCCGCTCCTGGGAGGTGAGCGCCAGCTCCTGCGCGACCATCCCGCCGAGGCTCGTCCCGCACACGTGCGCGCGCTCGACGCCGGCCTCGTCGAGCACCTGCAGCGCGTCGGCCGCCAGCTCGGCGACGGTGTACGGGCCGGGCGGCGCGTCGCTCTCGCCGATGCCGCGGTTGTCGAAGAGGATCACGTCGAACGAGCGCGCGAGCGGCCGGGCGACCGGCTCCCATCCCCAGCGCGCGTAGCCGAGCCCTTGGATCAGCAGCAGCGGCGCCCCCGTTCCGTGCCGTTCCCAGGCAATCCTCACGGACGCACCAGCCTGAACCGGCGCGCCAGGCTCGCAAGGCCGCCCGGGACGAAGAAGACGAGCAGGATGAAGAGCGTGCCGAGGATGAAGAGCGGCTCCGACAGCGGCGTCTCGAGCACGGACGGCAGCCCCTCGATCGTGGACGAGCCGGAGAGCGTGCCGAGCCGCTGGTCGGCGAGGGTGTAGAGGAAGCCGCCGAGCAGCGCGCCATACCGCGTCCCGGCGCCGCCGATCACGACCATCACGAGCAGCGTCAGCGTGAAGCTGGCGGTCGTCACCTGCGGCGAGGCGCCCGTGCCGAGCACCATCAGCCAGACGACGCCGCCGATCGTGGCGAGAAACGACGCGAGCACGAACGCGAGCAGCTTGAACCTGAACGGCTGCAGCCCGATCACCTCGACGCGGCGCTCGTTCTCGCGGATCGCCTGCAGCACGTGGCCGGGCGAGCTGTTGACCGCCCAGCGGACGATCAGGAACACGACGGCCGCGTACCCGAGCGCGAGCCAGTAGAGGTTCTTCGTGTTCAGGACGCCGACGAAGAAGTCGGGGATCGGCTCGAAGTTGAGCCCGAGCCCCTCCTCGCCCCCGGTCAGCTCGTCGGGGTTCTTCTGCACGAGCACCTGGCCCGCCTGCGCGAACGCGAGCGTGACCATCGCGAACGCGATCCCCCCGACGCGCAGGGAGATCGCCCCGAGCACGAGCGGCACGACGATCCCGGCGCCGACGACGACGAGCAGCGTCTTCGCCAGCCCCCACTCCCATTTCGTCAGCGCGATCGTCGTCAGGTAGACGCCGAGCGCGAAGTAGAGCGCGTGCCCGAACGAGAGCAGGCCGGTGTAGCCGAAGAGGAGGTCGTAGGTGAGCGCGACGCCCGCGAAGACGAGGCAGAGGGCGAGCAGCCCGAGCGTGCCGGGGCTGTCGAGCGGGCCGCCGAAGAGCACCGGGATGTCGAGCGAGAGCTGCGGCACGATCGCGAGCAGCCCCAGAAGGACCAGCGGGACGACGAACGGCCGGACGCGGGTCAATGCGCCACCTTCGGGGAGAGCCCCTCGGGCTTCAGCAGCAGCACGATCGCGAGCAGGAGGACGACGGCGAGGTCGCCGAGGCCGCTCGACGCGTAGTAGTTCGCGTACTGCTGGATCAGCCCCACCGCGACCGCGGCGACCGCGGTGCCGCCGATCGAGCCGAAGCCGCCGATCACGACGACGATGAAGGCGAAGATCAGCAGCGAGGTGCCACGGCCCGGGTCGACGACGCCGTAGTAGACGCCCGAGAGGACACCGGCGAGCGCTGCCAGGCTGCCGCCGATCGCGAAGACGAGCGTGAACGCCTTGCGCACGTCGATCCCGAGCGCGGTCACCATCGCGCGGTTCTCGACGCCCGCGCGGATGATCAGGCCGTAGCGGGTGTAGCGAAGGAAGGCGTTCAGCCCCACGAGCACCACCGCCGCGGCGGCGATCTCGACGAAACGGTCGTTCGGGATCGAGGCGCCGAGCACGGAGGTCGTGTCGATCAGCCAGCTCGGGACGGGGAACGGCCGCGCGTCGAAGCCCCAGATCGCCTCGACGAGCGCGTTCAGAGCGAGCGCGAGGCCGACGGTGACGAGCACCTGCTCGACCGGGCGGCGGTAGAGCGGGCGGATCAGCACGAGCTCGATCAGGGCCGCGAGCACGGCACCCACGACGAGGCCGGCGAGCGCGCCGACCAGGAGCTTCGTGCCCGGTCCGCCGTCGACCTTCGTCGACGTCCACCAGGTGGCGTACGCACCGACGGTGAGCAAGGCGCCGTGCGCGAAGTTGAGCACGCCCATCAGGCCGTAGATCAGCGAGAGCCCGGAGGCGATCAGGAAGTACATCGCGCCGAGGCCGAGCCCGGTGACCGTCAGGAGGACGAACGTGCTCAATGCCCACCCCCGGAGACGCCGAGGAGCGAGCGCACCTTGTCAGGGTCGCCGAGCAACTCCGCGGCGCTGCCCGTGTGGACGACACGGCCGCCGTCGACGACGACAACCTGCTGCGCGACGCGGGCGACGACGGCGAGGTTCTGCTCGACAAGCAGCACCGTCGTCAGCTCGGCCGCGCGCTCGAGAGCCGCCGCGACCTCGGTCACGAGCAGCGGCGCGAGCCCCTTCGTCGGCTCGTCGACGA
This sequence comes from Actinomycetes bacterium, assembly GCA_031425855.1. Lineage (GTDB taxonomy): Bacteria > Actinomycetota > Thermoleophilia > Gaiellales > Gaiellaceae > Gaiellasilicea. The sequence continues at coordinate 3,793 of JANPKC010000073.1, forward strand.
GCAGCACCGGGTTGTCGTTCAGCAGCGCCCGGGCGATCGCGACCATCTGCTGCTGGCCGCCCGACAGCGTCCCCGCCTTCTGCCCGCCGCGGGCCTTCAGCTCGGGGAAGAGCTCGTAGACGAGCTCGTAACGCAGCTCGCCTCCCCGCTCGGCGAGCCGCAGGTTCTCGTCCACGGACAAGCCCGCGAAGACGTCGCGGTCCTCGGGGACGTAGCCGACGCCGCGCCGGACGATCGCGTGAGTCTGCAGCCTCGTCGTCTCCTCTCCCGCGAGCGTGACCGTCCCGCGCCGCGGCACGAGGCCCATCATCGCCCGCAGGGTCGTCGTCTTGCCGACGCCGTTCCGGCCGAGCAGCGCGGTGACGCCGCCCTCCGGGACGTCGAAGGAGATGCCCTGGAGGACGTGCGACTCGCCCAGGTGGACGTGGAGGTCGTCGACGCGAATCAGGGGGGCGGGCGTGCTCACAGCGGCTCCCCGAGATACGCCGTCTGGACGGTCTCGTTCGCCATCACCGCGGCCGGCTCGTCGAACGCGAGCAGCGAGCCGTGGTGCATGACCGCGATCTTCTCGGCGAGGCCGATCACGACCTCCATCCGGTGCTCGACCATCAGCACCGTCTTGCCTTCCTCCCGGTGCACCGATCGGATCAGCTCGACGAGCTCGTCGACGTCCTCGGCGGAGACGCCCGCCATCGGCTCGTCGAGGAGGATCACGTCGGGACGGCTCGCGAGCAGCATCGCCAGCTCGAGCTTGCGCTTGTCGCCGTGGGAGAGCAGCCCCGCCGGCCAGAGCATCCGCGCGCCGAGGCCGACCCGGACGAGCGCGTCGTTCGCCCGCTCCAGGGCCTCGCGCACCGAGGCGGCACGCCGCCAGATCCGGAGCGAGCCGCCGAGCTCGGCCTCCGCCGCCAGGCGCACGTTCTCGTGCACGGTGAGGAGCGGGAAGACGCTCGAGACCTGGAACGTGCGGCCGAGGCCGGCGCGGGCGCGCCGGAACGGGGGCTCGTCCGTGACGTCACGGCCGTGCAGCTCGACGCTGCCCGCGGTCGGGCGCATCAGGCCCGAGAGCAGGTTGAAGAGCGTCGTCTTGCCGGCGCCGTTCGGCCCGATGATCCCGACGAGCTCGCCCGCGCGGACCTCGAGCGAGACATCGGCGACGATCTTGGCGCCGCCGATGTCGAGCCCGAGGTTCCGCGTGGCGAGGATCGGTGCGGAGGTGGCCACGATCCCCGAGGTCAGGGAATCGCCGCTAGCGCTTCTCCGGCGGGGCGACGAACTGCCCCTTGATCCGCGAGATCACTCTCGGCTGCCACTTGCCGTTCGCCTGCTTGACCAGCTTCACCTGGAACATCGGCTGGATCATCGCGTGATCGGAGGCGCGGATCGACTGCTGCCCCTTCGGGCCGACGAAGCTCCAGCCCTCGAGCGCCGAGATCATCCTGTCGACGTTGTCGCCCTTCGCGCCCGTCAGCGCCTGCACGATCATCTGGCCGGCGACGAAGCCGTCCGGCGTGAACAGGTCGGGCACCTGGCTGCGCTTCCGCATCGAGCTGACGAGGAAGTCGTTCACCTTGTTCTTCGGGGCCGTGTGGACGTAGTGCGAGAGGAAGTCGATCTTCGCGGCGACGTCGCCGAAGGTCGACCAGGTCGCCCGCTCGGCGAGGCCCGTCGTGATCTTGTTCGAGACGCCGAAGGCGCCCTGCTGCTCGAGCGCGCGCCACATCGCGGGCGCGGTCGCGCCTGCCCACGCGACGAAGAGCAGGTCCGGGTTCGCCTGCTTGACCTGCTGGGCGAACGGGGTGAAGTCCTGTGCCGAGAGCGGCACGAGCAGACGGCCGACGTTGTGGCCCTGCGAGCCGATCACGGAGTTGACGGCGGCGTAGTTGCCGGCGCCGAACGCCGAGTCCTGCGCGAAGACCGTCACCTTCCTGCCGATCCCCTTCAGGAACGTCGCCGCGGTCTTCACGTCCTGATAGGTCTGCCGGCCGGAGCGGAACGTGTACTTGTTGATCCCGGTGACCGCGTCCGACGCGGCCGGCCCGGAGATGAACAGCACCTTGTTCTGCTCGGCGAGCGGCGCCATCTGGAGCGCCACACCGGACGAGACGCTGCCGGCGAGGATCTTGAAGCCCTTGCCGATCAGGTCGCGGCCGGCGGCCACGGCCTTCGTCGGGTCGGTGCCGTCGTCGACGATCGTCAGCGCGATCGGGCGGCCGTTGACCTTCATCGTGCCCTTGGTCGCGTACGCGAGGCCGTACCGCAGCCCCTGGATGTACTCGGCGCCGTACGCGGCCAGCAGGCCGGTGCGCGAGTAGACGATCCCGACCTTGTACGCCGCCGCAGCCTCGGTGCCGCTGCCGACGTCGGTGCGCGCCTGCGCCCCGCCGGCGAACGCCGCGAGAAGCGTCGTTACGGCCGCAAATGCCGCGATGCCACGCCAGTGCCTTGCCTGCATCTCCCTGACCTCCGTGAGAAAACGTGGACGGATCCGAGCAAACCTGAGACCCGATTCAGGTCTAAGGTACGACGGAGCACCGCCCCTGTCAAGCGAATCCGGGTCGGGCCGCTACCCGTTGAGCTCGTGCTCGAGCGGAGCCGTGTCGAACGGCTCGTAGCCGATCCGGGAGGCGATCTCCTCGCTCGTCGGCCGCGTGCCCTCGTGCCAGAGCTCGCGCAGGCGCGCACCGGTCTCCGGCCGCCGCCACCAGTCCTCTCCCACCTCGCGGACGAGGTACCGGCGCAGCTGCGCCGACCGGATCCAGGCCCGCAGGTAGTCGGCGGAGTAGAAGCCGGAGTCCATGTCGGAGAGGAAGTTCTCGGACGGGTAGCGGATCCCCGTCGCCTCCGTCAGCCGCTCCGAGTAGCCGCCCGGGGTGCCGCCGTCGTCTGCGTAGCGGCCCCAGAAGTCGAGCTCGAACTGCAGCTTCGCGGTGTAGCGGCGGAAGAGCAGGGCCTCCAGGAAGACCGTCGCCTCGGCGTTCTCGGCCGCCTGCTCGTCGGTGAGCCCGAAGTGCTGCGCGTGCCAGCCGGGCTCGCGCGAGATCGCCTCGATGATGTACGAGTAGATCTCCGTCAGCGCGTGGTCGCGCGAGAGCTTCCGGAAGGTGTACGGGAGCCCGGGATCGACGCTCGCGTAGTGGAGCGCGTGGCCGGCCTCGTGGAGGAACGCCTGATAGTCGTGCAGCCCACCCTGGGCGCGCGTGATCAGGTGGACGACGTTGGGTGGATCCGACGCGATCACGCAGGCGCGCGGCGACTTCTGCGGCCGGTCGTCGAGATCGAGCCGGATCCCCGGCATCTCGTCCATGTTCAGCCCGATTCCGCTCAGCGTCGCCACGCAGACCTCGACGGCGCGCTCCTTCGTGTACGTCTGCTCGAGTGGCGAGAGCCGGCGCAGGTAGCTCGTGTGGTTCGACGTCGGCACGTCCTCGCGCTCCGGCCCCAGCAGCTTCGCGAACCAGCGCTCGCGCATCCGGTGGTATGCGTCCGCGGAGGCTGCCGCCGCGCAGTCGAGCGCCCGCTCCAGCTCGTGCAGCGAGATCCCCTTCTCCTCGCCGTTGCGCGCGATCGCGTCGGGCTCGCCGGACAGGTCGGCCTCCAGCGCCTCGCCTGCCGCAAGCAGCTCGCGCCGGTCGTCGTTGAAGCCCGCGTTGACGGCGCTCGCGAGGAACCCGAGCTCGTCGCGGTCGCCGTATCCCGGCAGGACCGCAAGCTTCGCCTGCGCCGTCCGTAGCGGCAGCTCGTCGCCGCGCCACTCGACGCGCGCGGCCAGGATCCGGTTCTCGAGCTCGTCCTCGCGTGCCGCCAGCTCACCGGCGACGATCCCGGCCTCGCAGGTCTTGCGCAGCCGATAGAGCAGCTCGCGCTCGTCGGCTCCGGCGGCGTCCTCAGCCTCTCGCAAGACCTCCAGCTGCCCGGTCGAGAAGAGGTCGCGGTAGCGCTCGACGATCGCGGCCTGCTCCGAGGTCTCCTTCTCGCCGACGCGGACGGCGCGCCCCTCCTCGGAGCGCTCGAAGAGGTAGCGCGCAAGGCGCTCCTCGTACTCGACCGGCGTCCTGACCCCCGTCACGCTCACAGCCGCCGAGCCTACCTCACGAGGGAGCCGGCGACCGCCGCGGCGAGCCGCTTCAGCTCGAACGGCTTCCCGAGGACGCTGTCGACCCGAGCGCGCAACGCAGGCCCGACCTCGCTCGTCCCGGACAGGAGCACCACCCGCGTCGGCAGCTCGAGAGCCGCGATCTCGTCGAGGAGCTCGAGCCCGTCGTCCGGGCCGACGTGGATATCGAGCAGGATCACGTCCGGCGTCGCCCGCTCAAGCTCCCGGCGGGCCTCGGCCAGAGAGCCGGCCTCGCGGACGCGATGGCCGTCGAGCTCGAGGTTGACGCGGCAGAGCAGGCGGAGCGAGCGCTCGTCATCGACTACGAGCACGTCCTTGCCGTGCCGCCCCCCTTTGGCGTCCATCAGGCCGGGCACTTTACCCCCGCGGGCGTACCGCCGCCGGGCACAAAATCGTTTACTTCTTAGAAGTGGGAAACCGAGGGCAATCCGAGGACGGGAAGAACGCAATGAAACGGGCCAACAGGAGCAAGCCGGACGACAAGGTGCTGCCGACCCCGAGCGCGAGCTACCGGCGCCGCGCCTGGGTGCAGTTCCAGCGCGCGCTCGACCCGCTCGCGCCGATCAAGCCGCTGCCGCCGCCCCGGCCCTGAGCCGGGCGAGCGACTCGTCGCGGCCGAGCAGCTCCAGGCTCTCGTAGAGGCCCGGGGAGATCTTCGAGCCGGTCACGGCGACCCGGATCGGCTGGAACGCCTGCCGGGGCTTCATGCCGAGGCTCTCCGTCAGCAGCTTGAGCGCCGTCTCGAGCTCCCCGGCCTGCCACGGCGCGACCCGCTCGAGGGCGTCGGCGGCGGCGGTGAGCACCTCGCGGTCGAGCAGCGCCGGATCGGGCTCGACGTCGTGGAAGAGGAAGCCCGCGAACTCCGGGAACTCCCCCAGCCTGCCGATCTTCTCCTGCACGATCGGAGCGGCCGCATGGATCCGCTCCTCCGGCCAGTCCAGCCCCTCGCCGCGGACGAACACCGTCAGCGCCTCGGCGTAGTCGGCGGGCGAGAGCTCGCGGAGGTAGACGCCGTTCATCCAGTCGAGCTTCGCGTAGTCGAACGTGGCCGGGCCGGCGCCGACCCGCTCCAGGGAGAATCGCTCGGTCAGCTCCTCCTTCGACATGATCGTCGTCTCGCCGTCCGGGGCCCAGCCGAGCAGGGCGAGGAAGTTCATCAGCGCGGGCGCGATGTAGCCAGCCTGGCGGAACTCGTCGACCGAGACCGCACCGTGGCGCTTCGAGAGCTTCTTGCCGTCCTCGCCGAAGACGTTCGGCACGTGCGCGTAGATCGGGATCTCGGAGCCGAGCGCCCGCAGGATCTGGATCTGCTTCGGCGTGTTCGAAACGTGGTCGTCGCCGCGGATCACGTGCGTGATCCCGTCGAGCCAGTCCTCGACCGGCGAGGCGAAGTTGTAGGTCGGGCGGCCGTCCGAGCGCACGAGGACGAGGTCCTCGAGCTGCTCGCTCGGGAAGTCGATCCGGCCCTTGACCGCGTCGTCCCAGCCGGTCGTGCCCTCGTCGGGCATCCGGAAGCGGATCGCGCCCTCGTCCTCGTATGCCTTCCCCTCGTCCACGAGCCGCCGCGCCTCCTGCGCGCAGCGCTCGAGCCGGTCGAGCTGGAAGGTGACGTCGCCGTCCCAGTCGATCCCCAGCCATCGCAGCGAGCTCTGGATCTGCTCCACCGACTCGGCGACCTCGCGGCTCGTGTCGGTGTTCTCGATCCGCAGCAGGCACTCGCCCTCGTGCCCGCGCGCGAAGAGCCAGTTGAAGAGAAAGGTGCGGACGCCGCCGATGTGGAGGAAGCCGGTGGGGCTCGGGGCCATGCGGACGCGGACGCTCATCGCGGGGCTAGGTTACCCGGGTGCTCTTCGGCGCCCACTGTTCCGGCGGGATCAAGGGCGCGCTCGACCGGGCGATCGAGATCGGGGCCGACGCGGTGCAGCTCTTCGCACAGAGCCCGCGCATGTGGCGCTTCCCCGCTCATGCCGAAGAAGACCTGGCCCGCTTTCGGGAGCGCCGCGCCGAGGCGGGGATCGGCTCCGTCCTCGTCCACGCGCTCTACCTGTGCAATCTCGCGACCCCGGACGAGGCCGTCTTCGGCAAGAGCGTCGAGACGATGCGCGCGACCGTCGACGCGGCCTGCGCGATCGGGGCGGACGGGGTCGTCTTCCACGTCGGCTCGCATCTGGGCACCGGGTTCGACGCGGGCCTCGAGCGCTGTGTGCCTGCACTGCGCGACGTCCTCGAGCACTGCTCGGGCACGACCTGGCTGCTGCTCGAGAATTCGGCCGGCGCGGGCGGCACGATCGGCCGGTCGATCGACGAGCTCGCCGCGATCGTGGAGGCCCTGGACGGGCACGAGCGGCTCGGGATCTGCCTCGACTCCTGCCACCTGTACGTCTCGGGAGTCGACGTCGGCGAGCCGAAGGACGTCGCGGCTCTGCTGCAGGACGTGGACGTGCGGATCGGCCTCGACCGGCTGCGTGCGCTGCACGTCAACGACGCCGCCGCCCCGCTCGGCTCGAACCGCGACCGGCACGCGAACGTGCTCGAGGGCGAGCTCAGCGAGCGGCTCGGCGCGTTCCTCGCGCACGAGGCGGTGCAGGCCCTTCCGGCGGTGATGGAGACCCCGGGACCCGAGAGTCACGGTCCCGACGCCGCCGAGCTGCAGAAGCTGCGCGACCTGCACGCGCGCTGGACTTAGTGTTGTTCCAACACAAGCTCTCGTCGGAGCGCGCTACGCCCCCGGGTTGATCTGCGCGATCACCCGGAAGCTCGGGCGCTCGCGCGGGAGCTCGTAGAACTCCGGGTTCCGGCAGCCGAGCTCGTCGCCGCGGCTCTCGTAGCAGGGCGACACCTCGACCTTGCACATCGGCAGCGGCGCTCCGGTCGCGCGGATCCCGCCGAAGCCCTCGCGCTTCGCCTCGGCCGCCTGCAGCAGGTCGAGGTCGATCTCGACTCCGTAGACACGCTGCATGCAGCCGACGTACGTGTGCCCCCAGGCCTCGTACGCGTAGACGAACGGGCACGAGCGCTCGATGCACGCTCCCGGGTAGACGACCTTGTCGCAGTGCACATCGCACCGTCGGCACTCGACCTCGTCCTGAGGTCGGAGAGGGAGCTCGACGTGGGCCTGTGCAGCCTCGTCCATGCACGGATTGTGGTCACGGTTCCACCACCCCGCAAGACTTGACAAGTGCCCGATTTTCAGGCAGTCGCCGGACCAGGGAGAACCGTCCAGTCACTGTCCGGCCGTCGTTAGGATCGCCGGTTCATGGTTCGCCGCATCCTCTTCAGCTCCGTCGCGCTCGCGCCGGTCGTGATCCTCGTCCACTACGTGTTCCACCCTGCGGAGACGCTCGACTTCGTGCTCGCGGCCGCCGCCCTGATCCCGCTCGCATGGCTGATCGGCGAGGCGACGGAGCACGCGGCCGAGCACACGGGGCCGGGCATCGGCGGCTTCCTGAACGCGACCTTCGGCAATGCGCCCGAGTTGATCATCGCCCTCTTCGCCGTCCACGCGATGGAGTTCGAGGTCGTCCGCGGCTCGCTCACCGGCTCGGTGGTCGGCAACCTGCTGCTCGTGCTCGGCTTCTCGCTCCTCTTCGGAGGACGCGGCCAGATCGACCGGCAGTCGAGCTTCCTCGCGCTCGGGCTGGTGGCGGTGACGACGCTCGTGTTGCTGATCCCGTCGATCCCGGGCTGGGACGGCGATCCGGAGCGCGACTCGCTGGTGAACCTGTCGATCCCGGTCTCGGTCGTCCTGCTCGTCGCGTACGTGATCCTGACCTGGTTCTCGCTCCGGCGGCACGCGGCGCTCCACATCGCGAGCGACGCGGAGATCACGGGGTGGTCGCTGCGGGCGGCGCTCGTGGTGCTGGCGCTCGCAACCGTCGTCACCGCTCTCGTGGCGGAGATCCTGGTCGCGTCGATCGACAAGTTCGCCGCCGACTCTGGGCTGAGCGAATTCTTCCTCGCCGCCGTCGTGATCGCGATCGTCGGCAATGCCGCCGAGCACGGGGGTGCGGTCGTGGTCGCCGCGCGCGGGAAGATCAAGCTCGCGGCCGAGATCGCGCTGGCATCGAGCGCGCAGGTGGCCGTCTTCCTGATCCCGGCCGTCGCGCTGCTGGCGCTCCTGATCGAGCCGCTCGCGCTCGCATTCCGAGAGGTCGAGATCGCCGTCCTCGCGGTCTCGGTCGTCGTGACGTCGATCCTTCTCGCCGACGGCCGCTCCAGCCGTCTCAAGGGCGTGATCCTGATCGCCGTCTACGTCGGCGTCGCGATCGCGTTCTACGCCGCCGGCGACCGCTTCTGAGCGCCGAGCCTCTCGAGCCCTCCCGCAGTGAGGTCGCGGGCGTACCGATCTTCTACGCGGAGGCGCCGCCGCCGTTCGCGGCCGGACTTCTCTTTCGCGCGGGTCGCGCGGACGAGGAGGCGCCGTCCGCCGGCAAGACCCATCTCGTCGAGCACCTCGCGCTGCCCGCCCAAAGCCGGCGGAGGCTCACGTTCAACGGAGTCGTCGACAACGTCCTGACGATGTTCTGGGCTAGCGGCGAGGAGGCACAGGTGCGCGAGTTCCTCGAGACGACCGCGCGCAGCCTCTCGGCGCTCCCGCTCGAACGCTTCGAGACCGAGCGGCAGATCCTGCTCGCAGAGGAGGCGGCCGAGGGGCCGAACCTGACGAGACTCGCCTTCGCGCTGCGCTACGGCTCGGTCGGGCACGGCCTGACGGGATACGAGCAGTACGGTCTCCGCCGCCTGACGCCGGAGGAGGTCTCGACGTGGGCAAGCAGCCGCTTCACGCGCGAGAATGCTGCGATCTGGCTGACCGGCCCGGAGCCGGGAGCGCTGGAGCTCGATCTGCTCTCCGGCCGGCACTACCTCCCGCCCGAGCCGCGGACGATCCCCGAGGCCGCGGCGTCGTTCCCGGCTCTGTACCGGGGTGGTCCAGCGGGCGCCATCGCGTTCTCCCTGGACGCGCAGCGCTCGATCGCGTTCAGGGTGGGGCTCAGCATTCTCAGACACCGAATCCAGGACCGGATTCGCTTCGAGCTCGGGCTGAGCTACGAGGTCGACCCGATCTTCGTCCCGCTCACGGCCGAGCGTGTCCACGTCGTCCTGGTCAGCGATGCCGCCGAGCACAACGCCCGCCGCGTGAGCGCCGAGATGCTCGAGGTGCTCGAGGCGCTGGCCGACGGCCCGACCGAGGCAGAGCTCGAGGACGAGCTGCTCGAGACGCGGGCGTACTCGTCAGACCCGACGGAGCTGGGCTCGCAGCTCTACTACGAGACGGCTCAGTGGCTTTTCGGCGCTCCCGACCGGGGCGCCCGTGCGAATCTCGCCGAGCAGGAGCGGCTGACGCCGGCGGACGTCGCGCAGGCGATCGAGGAGTCCCGCCGGAGCCTCCTCGCGATCGTGCCGGAGACCGTCGTGAGCCTGCCGGGCCTGAGCGACTATCCGCTCAGCTCACCCGGCGTGATCGGAAGCGGCCGGCGCTTCCGGCCGCCGGGGCTGCGGCTGCGCCGCGATGCCGACGAACCGGAGCTGGTCGTCGGCGACGAGGGCGTCATGATCACCATCGGCACCGACTTCAGGGTGACGGTGCAGTACGACCGCTGCACGGTGGCGCTTCGGTATGCCGACGGCTCGCGCCTGCTGCTGAGCGACGACGGTTTCTTCGCCTCGGTGCGGCCCGAGCAGTGGAAGCACGGCCGTCAAGCCGTGGCGACCATCGACGCAGCACTTCCCGACGAGCTCGTGGCGGTGATGGAGGCACAGCTGACCGAGCAGGTCGACGCCGTCGAGGACGCCGCGAGCGACAAGCTCAAGCGCCGGTGGACGGTCTCGGAAGAGCTCGAGCAGCTCCCGGCCCGGCTCGAGCCGGGCGAGCGCATCATCACGATGTGCGAGGCAGGAAAGGGTCTGCGCCTCGGGCTCTTGGCGCTCACCACCCACCGGCTCATCTTCTTCGCGCTGATCCGCGGCGAGACCTGGATCGAGTTCGGCTACGACGACATCGAGTCGGTCAAGGGCGAGAGCACGCTCTGGCGCACCGCCGTCACGATCGAGGCCGGAGGCGAGAAGGTCGTCTTCTCAGACGTGTCGCCGAAGGAGCGCGCGGAGGAGTTGGCTGCCGAGATCGAGGCGAGGCGGGGCGCCTAGAACGTCGACGGGTCGCGCCGCAGCGGGTACGTCGCGAAGTAGAGCTTCTCGACGGCGCCGGTCCCGTCGCGCACGACGCGGAGGAGCTCGCCGCGCTCGCGGCCCTCGACGCTGCGGAAGCGGTCGTCGCCCTCCGGCTCGAGATACGACGTGTCCCGCCCGGGGACGCCGCCGAGGAGCTTCGCCTCGAGCCTGCCCTTGCGCCACGAGAGGACGATCTGGTGACCCTCGGTCCACCACGGCCCGAGCAGCGGCTCGATCTCGGGTGGAGCCGGCTCACCCACACGCCAGGCATCCGTTGCCGCAGGTAGCGCCGCGATCGCGGCGGTGGCGAGGTCGAGCGCGAGCCGCTCGGGGGACGCGCCCGCGCCCGTGTTCGTGAGCACGGCGGCGCCGATCTTCGTCTTCCGGTCGACGACGAGGCCCGCCAGATAGCCGGGCATGGCACCCCCGTGGCCGACGAAGAGATGCTCGCCGCGCCGGTAGAGCTCCAGTCCCGTCCCCCACGCGAGCGTCCACCCGGCGTGGTCGACCATCGACCGCACATGTGACATCTCCTCGAGCGTCGCCACCCGCAGGACGCGGTCGTCGCCCGCCGCGAGGAACGCGCCCCAGCGGGCGAGGTCGCCGGTCGTCGACCAGAGCTTGCCGAGCGCGCCGGCGCCGCCGAGATCGAGCTCCGGCTCCAGGCGGACGGCGTCCGAGTACGGCTCGACGAAGTAGCCGCGCGCCGCAGGGCCGGATTCGTCCGGGGTCGTGCGCGAGAGCCCGAGCGGGCCGAGGATCCGCTCCTCCAGCGCCTCCTCCCAGGTGCCGCCGTGGGCGCGGGCGACGACCTCGCCGAGCAGCGCGAACGCGAGGTTGGAGTAGTGCCACCAGGTGCCCGGAGCGAGCACCTGCTCCGCGTCGGCCGTGCCGGCGAGCAGATCCTCGCGTGACGGGGCCTTCATCGTCTCCCAGATCTCGCCGGGCGGCTCCCGCTGCAGGCCCGAGGAGTGGGCGAGCATGCGCCCGATCGTCGGCCCGTGGGCGCTGTCGGGAAGGTGCTTCGTCAGCGGGTCGTCCAGCGAGAGCTCGCCCGCGTCCCGCAGCTGGAGGATCCCGACGGCGGTGAAGGTCTTCGTGATCGAGCCGATCCGGTACTGCGTCCCGAGTGTCGCCTCGACCCCGGCCGCGACGTCGGCGAGCCCGAGCGCGCGCTCCCACACCACCTCGCGCTCGCGGAAGACGACCGCGCTGACCGACGGCATCCGCTCCTCCGCCTGGGCGGCGCCGAGCTTCCGCTCGAGCTCCTCGCGGAGCGGGTCAGGCGCTGACACGGGCTCCGAGTGCGCGCGGGATCGCGTCGAGCGCCACGTCGATGTCCGAGTCGGCGACGTCGAGGTGGGTGACGGCGCGGAGGACGCTCGGATGGATCGTGGCCGAGAGGCCGACGCCCTGCTCGGCCAGCCGCGCGATCGCCTCGCCGGCTGTCAGCGGCGCCACGTCGATCTGCACGAAGTTCGTCTCGGTGCGGTCGGGATCGACCGCGAGCCCGGACTCGGCGAGCCCGACCGCCAGCCGCTTTGCACGCGCGTGGTCGTCGGCGAGCCGGTCGACGTTGTTGTCGAGCGCGTACACGCCCGCCGCCGCCACGATCCCGGCCTGGCGCATGGCGCCGCCGAACAGGTGCTTCAGGCGCCGCGCGTTCTTCATCACGTCGGCGCCGCCGGCGAGGATCGCGCCGAGCGGGCAGCCGAGCCCCTTCGAGAGGCAGAGCGTAACGGTGTCGAACCGCGAGCCGATCTCGGCTGCGTCGACTCCGAGTGCGACCGAGGCGTTCAGGAGCCGCGCCCCGTCGAGATGGAAGCGGAGGTCGAGCTCGAGCGCGAGCGTGTGCAGCTCGCCGATCTCCTCCAGCGGCCAGATCCGCCCGCCGCTCGCGTTGTGGGTGTTCTCGATCCAGAGCAGGCGCGTGCGCGGCGAGTGGATCGCCGGGACGCGGAAGGCGGCTCGAACCTGCTCGGCGCTGTAGCGGCCGGCGACGCCGGGGAGACCGCGCGTGACCACCCCGGAGTGCACGGCAGGGCCGCCCAGCTCCGAGATGAAGACGTGGCAGTTCTCCTCCCCGATCAGCTCGTCGCCGAGCTCGGTGTGGAGCCGGATCGCAATCTGGTTCGCCATCGTCGCGGTCGGGAGGAAGATCGCCTCGTCCTGGCCGAGGAGGCGCGCGGCGCGCTCCTCGATCTCGTTCACGGTCGGGTCCTCGCGCTTCTGCTCATCGCCGACCGCCGCGGCCGCGATCGCGGCGCGCATCCCGGCCGTCGGCCGCGTGGCGGTGTCGGAGCGGAGGTCGATCACGGGGCACACGCTACCGTGACCTCGTGGATCTGAGCCTGCTCCAGGAGACGCTCGCCGGCCGCGGCGAGCCCGCCTTCCGCGCCCGCCAGGTGTGGGAGTGGGCCGCGCGCGGCGTCTCCGGGTACGAGCAGATGACGAACCTGCCGCGGGTGCTCCGCGAGGCGCTCGCCGCGGACGTGCCGTTCTCCACACTCACGGTCGAGGACGAGGCCCAGGCGAAGGACGGCACCGTCAAGGCCCTTTTCCGCACCGCCGACGGCCATCCCGTCGAGGCGGTGCTGATGCGCTACCGGGACGGGCGGCGCTCGATCTGCGTCTCCTCGCAGTCCGGCTGCCCGCTCACCTGCACCTTCTGCGCGACCGGGGCGATGCGCTTCGGCCGCAACCTGCGCGCATCCGAGATCCTCGACCAGGTGCTGCACTTCCGCCGGCTCGAGCCAGTCAACCATCTCGTCTTCATGGGCATGGGCGAGCCGTTCCTCAACTACGACGAGGTGGTCGCAGCTGCGCGGCGGCTGCCGGAGATCGGGATCACGCATCGCCGCACGACGATCTCGACCGTCGGCTGGCTGCCCGGACTGCGGCGGTTCGTCGACGAGGTCGAGGAGCCGATCCGCCTCGCGCTCTCGATCCACGCCGCCGATCCGTCGCTGCGGTCGGAGATCATGCCCGTGAACGACCGCTATCCCCTCCGCGAGGTGCTCGCCGAGTGCCACCGCTACTTCGCGCTCCGCCGCCGGAAGGTGTTCGTCGAGTACGTGATGCTCGCCGGCGTGAACGACTCGACGGAGCGCGCGCAGGAGCTCGCCGACCTGCTGGATCCCAAGGTGTTCAAGGTCAACCTGATCCCGTACAACCCGACCGGGATGTTCGACGGCTCGCCGCGGGACACGATCGCGGCCTTCAAGGCCGTCCTCGACCGGGCGCGCATCCCCGCGACCGTCCGGCTCACGCGCGGGCGAGACATCGCCGCTGCGTGCGGCCAGCTCGCTGCGACCCGCTAGGCCCGCGAGACCTACCCCGATAGAGGCATTTCGCACGATACTTCTTGCCCCGCGAGGCAACGGTGCCGATAGTGCGTGGGTGGAAGCGGCCCACATCACCTGGCGCCCTCTCGGACGACTGCTCGTCGAGCGCGGCCTGCTGACCGGCGACGAGCTGGAGCGCGCGCTCGCGCTGCAGCAGGAGACGGGCCAGCGCCTCGGCGAGACGATCGTCCGTTGTGGCTTCGTCTCGGGGCCCGAGCTCGCGAGCGCTCTGGCGGCGCAGTACGGCATCGAGCTGACGACCGAGAAGGGCTTCGGCACGGGCCTTCGCTCCGAGATCCAGCGACGCCACGAGAGCGACAGGCGCCGTGTCGTGCAGCTCGTGCCCAATCCGCCGGCCGACGAGATCGCCTCGGTGGACGAGCCGCAGGCCGACGAGGTCGAGGGCGAGAACGGCGAGGCCGCGCTGCTGGCGCAGCTGGAGGAGCAGTGGGCGAAGCTCGCCGCGGCAGAGGAGTCTCTGGCCGAGCGTGAGCGCGAGCTCGAAGAGTTGACGCAGCGCCACGGGCGCGACGTGCGCCAGCTCGAGGAGGTCAACGAGCGCCTGCGCGCCCAGATCGGGGAGCTTCGGCAGGCTCCCGTCGACGTCCCGGCGACACCGTCGGCGCCCCCACCGGCGAGCCATCTCGTCTTCGTGCAACTCGACGAGCGCTACGAGCTGATCTCCCGGGAAGGACCGCCCCCGCCGGCGAGCACGGCGCTGTCACTCCCGGACGTCGACGACGGCCGGTTCGTCGTGACGGGCCGGCGCGGGTCGCCGCTTCCGGGCGACGAACGCCCGTGCGTCGTCGTCCAACGCGGCTGAGCTCCTACGTCACCCGGCGGCCGAGGCGGGTCTCGAGTCGGTCGAGCCGCGATCGAATCTCGCGGAGCTCAGCGAGCACATCGAGCTCCGTCGCCTCGACCTGATCGGTGGCTTCGACGGCCTGATCGATCTGCGATGCGAGGAAGCGCTCTGCGATTGCGCCGGTCAGAATCGCGATGAACCCGATCCCGACGAGCATGAGTGCGATCGCGTACACACGGCCGAGCGTCGTCGCTGGATACTCGTCGCCATAACCCACTGTCGTCATCGTCGTGATCGCCCACCAAGTTCCGTCCCACACGCTCGGGGGCGGCTCCTGCGCGTTCTCGGCAGCTGAATAGAGGTAACCACCCCCGACTGCGGTGAGCGCCGCGAGCACCGCCGCATAGCGCACACCGTCGAACGAGAAGATCTGCCGCGCGAAGCGTGCCACGCGCAACAGCCGCAGCAGTCGAAGCAGCCGGAGAGCGCGCACGGCCTGCAGGCTCGACGGTGCGAAAGGCGGTGTCAGCAGAACGACGATCACCTCCAGCGGGTGCGTTCGGAGCCAGCGCCACCGGTCATCGACGACGCCGAGCATGACGACGAGCTCGATCGCGAACGCGATCCAGATCGCCCAGTTCGTCACCTCCGCCAGCGAGCGCCAGGGATCGCCCGCATCCGACTGCTCGATAGCGATCACCGGAACCACCAGGACCGCCGCGATGAGCAGCGGAATCTCGAAAGCGCGCTCGATCCGCCGGCAACGGTCGTTCATGCGCGCACTCTTCGACGTGCGCCGACGGTTCCCGTCTAGCCGCTGGGCCAGGCGGGCGAGTCGGGGCGCAGGTCGTATGCGCCTCCCGGGCGGCACTGCGCCGAGTGGTACTCGCCCTCGTGGGCGCGGGAGTCGTCCAGCGCGACGCGAACCGCGATCACGCGGGCGTCGGCCGGCGAGACACCGAGCCGCCGGGCGACCGCTTCGGTGGTCTGCACCGCGTAGCACTGCGTTCGCGCCTCGTTGACGATCCCGCGCAGGTGCCACGACTCGTGCGCGAGCGTGACGATCCCGCTGACCGCGCTGCGCGTCCCGTCGTCGCAGCCGCCGGTAAGGAGGCAGCGGAACGAGGCATGCTTGCCCCGCCAGACCCGCTCGAGGCTGCCGCACGTCGACCCGGACAGGCTCGTCTCGTCGGACGGCCGGCCGCGCTCGTCGAAGTCGACCCACCCGGCGTTCGGGGTGATCTCGACGAGCCGCGTCCAGAATCCCGGGCAGCTGACGTCGACGTCGCGGAGCGCGACGGCACTCGCCACCAGCGCGAGCCGATTCTCGTTCTCCTCGCGGCGGGTGTACTGCCACGCCGAGAAGAGCAGCAGCGGGATCAGCAGGATCAGCACGAAGCGCACGAACGGGTTATCGGCCGCGTCCGGCTTCGACCGTAGATTCAGAGGATGCGCCGCCGTCGCCGCCGCAGTCCGCCCCGCCGCCACCCGGCCGCAGTCGCCCGGAGCGGAGACCCGCGCCCGCTGCCGCTGCCCGACGTGCTCCTGCTCCCGCGTCGCAGCCCGCTCTATCCCGAGCTCGCGCGGGCCCTGGCCGCAGCCGACGCGCTGCACGTCCTGCACACCGACCTGGAGCCGGTGCCGGTGCGCGCGACGTCGACGACGAGCCAGAGCGGCTGCTACCGCCTCCGCCACGGCGACCCCGTCGACCTGCGCGTCTCGCGCCGCCACGGCCGCGTCGCCCTGAGCTTCCTGCACGAGGTGGGCCACTTCGTCGACCACCAGCTCGGCCACGGGCTCGGCCCCGCCTGGGCATCGGGGCACCACGAGGCGTTCGCGGACTGGCGCGCCGCCATCGCGGAGCTCCCGTCGCGGCTGCCCGCGGGCGTCGGCCGCTCGCGTCGCCGGTATTTCGAGTCGGCGAAGGAGCTGTGGGCGCGCAGCTACGCCCAGGCCGTCCTGACGTACTCGGGCGACCCGTGGCTGCAGGGACATCTCGCCGGCCTGCTCGACATGGACGACGTCTTCGTCTGGCCGGCCGCCGCGTTCGAGCCCGTCGCCGCCGAGGCTGTGCGAACGCTCGGCCGCCTAGGCCTCGCCCGCCGCCTCCCGGCCGTTGCCGCCGCCTGAGGCGACCTCCAGGCCGACGGCGAGACCCGCTTCGAAGACCCGGGTCACGGGTGAGCGCAGCGCGTCCCGCTCGGCCCCGGCGACGTCCATCGACTCGACGAGCGCCTCCGAGTAGACCGTTTCCAGCCGCGCCACGCTCGCGAGATCGCAGTGGTCCGCAATCACGGCGTGCCGGCCGCGCACCTGGACGAGATCGACCGCCGCGCCCAGCCGCTCCGGGGCAGCCCGCGGCTCGTGCGGGAGATGCACCCCGATCAGGAACCCGGCCGTGAACGCCTCGCCCGCGTGGGAGACGATCGCCCCGCGCTGCTCCGCCTGCTCACCCAGCACCGCCGCCGAGGCATCGAGCGCGAGCCAGCTGAGGTAGTCCCAGTCGATCCCGAGCCGCTCGACGAGCGCTCGAGGCGACGGCTCCGCGCTGACGAGCGCCACTGCGCGGTCGAAGTCGCCTACCTCGTACCCGTCGCTCAACGGCCTTCGGCCTTGTCCCACTGGCGGCGAAGCCAGCCGCGGGCGTCGATCCGATCCATCACCGCCTGGTCGAAGTTCGCGCCGCGATCCAGCAGGATCCGTTTCAGGAGCTCGGCATCGTCGCCGTTCAGGTCTGCGGCGAGCGCCTTGATCGCGTCGGCGAACTCCTGGCCGGAGTGCTCCTCCGCGAGCGCGTCGACTCGCCGCTCCAGCTCGGCGCGCGCGCTCATGCTCCCTTCTGCGCCTCGAGCTGCCGGACCTCCCCCGCCTCGGCCGAGAGATCCGGGTGCTCCTCGAAGCCGTACTTGACGACCGCTCGCTTCGCCGCTTTCACCTCGTCGAGCCGGCGCACCGGCCGCGACGTCGGCGCCTCCTTCAGCAGCTCGGGCGTCGCCGCCGCCTCGCCCGCGATCGCCAGCATCGCGTCGACGAACGCGTCGAGGCGCTCCTTCGGCTCCGTCTCGGTCGGCTCGATCATCAGCGCCTCGGGGACGACCAGCGGGAAGTAGATCGTCGGCGGGTGGTAGCCGTAGTCCATCAGCCGCTTCGCGACATCAAGCGCGGTGATCCCGTGCTCGCGCTTCAGGCTCCGCGCGCTGAGGACGAACTCGTGCATCGCCAGCCGGTCGTAGGGCAGGTCGTAGGCGTCGCGCAGCCTTGCGAGCAGGTAGTTGGCGTTCAGCACTGCCGTCTCCGACATCTCGCGCAGCGCCGGCCCGTAGGCGCGGATGTAGGCGTACGAGCGGACGAAGACGCCGAACGGGCCCGTGAAGCCGCGCACCTTGCCGATCGACTTCGGCCGGTCGTGGTCGAGCCGGAACTTCTCCCCGTCCGTCACGATCGCCGGCACCGGCAGGAAGGGCTCGAGCTTCTCCCGGACGACGATCGGCCCGCCGCCGGGGCCGCCGCCGCCGTGCGGCTGCGAGAACGTCTTGTGCAGGTTGATGTGGACGATGTCGAAGCCCATGTCGCCCGGCCGCGAGATCCCGCAGACGGCGTTCAGGTTCGCCCCGTCGTAGTAGAGGAGCGACCCCGCGTCGTGGAAGATCTTCGCCACCTCCTCGATGTTCTCGTCGAAGAGACCGAGCGTGGACGGGTTGGTCAGCATCAGGCCGGCCGTCCGCTCGTTCACCTTCGTGCGCAGGTCGTCGACGTCGAGGTTGCCG
>JANPKC010000074.1:0-1537 GCA_031425855.1 Actinomycetes bacterium
GACGAAGTTCAAGGCGATGAAGCCGTACCTGCAGCCGGGCTACAGCCAGCCCGAGGACGGCAAGGAGCACCTGATCTCGCAGGAGCGGATGAACGTGATCCACAAGGAGTCGCTCTGCATCAACTGCGGCTGCTGCGTCTCGGAGTGCAACTCGATGGAGTCCGATCCGGAGTTCCTAGGCCCGCAGGCGCTCGCGAAGGGAATGCGCTTCGTCGGCGACCCGCGCGACGCGGCCAAGACCGAGCGGCTCGATCAGTACAGCGCCGCGCACGGGATCTGGGACTGCACCCGCTGCTACTTCTGCAACGAGCGCTGCCCGAAGGGCGTCGACCCGCGCGACGCGATCGCGAAGCTCGGGGCCGAGGCGATGAAAGAGGGGATCGACGACGACATGGGCGCGAAGCACGCGAACTGGTTCGTCGTCTCGGCGAAGACGACCGGCTGGCTGCGCGAGACCGAGCTCGTCCCGAAGACCCAGGGGATCGTCTCGTCGATCAAGGAGATGAAGTTCGCGATGGGCCTGCTCAAGCACGGCAAGGTGCCGCCGCCGTTCCCGCCCCACGTCGCCGAGGGCGTCAAGGAGTCGCGCGCGCTGTACGACCTCGTCAAGCAGCAGGACCGGCAGGGCGCGATGGGGATCGTCCAGGGCGAGCGGGCGCTCTCGCGGATCGAGCACACGAGCGAGGGCAGCCAGCACGGAATGGGCAGCCGCGACCAGGCGGACGTGACGCCGGGCGAGACACCGACGAAGAGAGGCGGCGAGTGAGAAAGGTTGCGTACTACAAGGGCTGCCTCGCATCGCTGAGCGCGAAGGAGCTCGACATCTCGACGCAGGCGCTGTCTCCCAAGGTGGGTCTCGAGCTGCTCGAGCTGGAGACGGTCACCTGCTGCGGCGCCGGCGACATCCACGAGGCCGAGCCCGACTACTACCTGCACCTGAACGCGCGCATCCTCGCCTACGCCGAGGCGACCGAGTGCGACACGCTGATGACCGTCTGCAACGTCTGCACGCTCAACCTGCGCCAGGCGAACCACCAGCTGCAGGGCGACGAGGCGCTGCTCGCCCGGGTGAACGACAACCTGGAGAAGGTCGGCGTGCCGCCGTACACCGGCAAGGTCGAGGTCATGCACTTCCTCTGGCTCGTCGCCGCCGGCGAGGGTTACGAGCTGCTGCAGGCTGCCGCGCACAAGGGCCTGAAGGGCCTGAAGATCGCGCCGTTCTATGGCTGCCAGATCCTGCGCCCGTCGAAGCTGCTCGGGTTCGAGGATCCCGACAAGCCGTCCTCGCTCGAGCGGATCATCGAGGCGTGCGGCGGCGAGGCGATCGACTACCCGGCCAAGATCAAGTGCTGCGGCTTCCCGATCATCCAGGCGCGCGAGGAGACGGCGCTCGGTGAGTTGATCCAGCCGATCGAGCAGGCGAAGGAGGCCGGCGCCGACGCGATCGTGACCCCGTGCCCGCTCTGTCACCTCTCGCTCGACGCGTGGCAGACGAAGCTGAAGAAGCAGACCGGCAAGGACTTCCAGATGCCGATCC
>JANPKC010000075.1:0-7473 GCA_031425855.1 Actinomycetes bacterium
CGGCGAGCAGCTGCGCCGCACCGCCGGCCCGGAGGTGGAGGACTTCCTCGCCGAGCGCTTCGGCTCCCGTCCGGAGCCCCGGTCGCTCGAGGAGCTCCAGGCCGAGCTCGACGCGCTCGTCGGCCTCGAGACGGTCAAGGAGCAGGTGCACGCGCTGCTCGCGTTCCTCCAGGTGCAGGCCCGCCGCAAGGAGCACCACCTGCCCGAGGTGGCGACGAGCCAGCACCTCGTCTTCCTCGGCAATCCCGGCACCGGCAAGACGACGGTCGCGCGCCTGCTCGCCGAGATGTACGGCGCGATGGGCCTGCTCGAGAAGGGCCATCTGGTCGAGGTCGACCGGGCCTCGCTCGTCGGCCAGTACGTCGGCCAGACCGCGATCAAGACCGACCGCGCGATCCGCCGAGCGCTCGACGGCGTCCTCTTCATCGACGAGGCCTACGCGCTCACCCCGGGCGGCGACGGCCGGCTCGACTTCGGCGCCGAGGCGGTCGAGACGCTGCTGAAGCGGATGGAGGACCACCGCCACCGCCTCGTCGTCATCGTCGCCGGTTACCCGCGCCTGATGCGCGCCTTCCTCGACTCCAACCCCGGCCTGCGCTCCCGCTTCGCCCGCGAGATCTCGTTCCCCGACTACTCGACCGGCGACCTGCTCGAGATCACGCGGCGGCTGGCGGCCGAGCACGAGTACGAGCTCGGCCCGGGCGCGGACGACGCGCTCGAGCGGATCTTCGCCGGCGCCGCGCGCGGCGAGGGCTTCGGCAACGCCCGCTACGCACGGACGATCTTCGAGCAGGCGCTCAACCGGCAGGCGCTCCGGCTTGCCCGGCTGGAGGGCCAGGCGCTGGAGGAGCTGGGACGCGACGAGGTGACGACGCTCGAGGCCGACGACCTGCTCGAGGCGGCCCGGCTGCTGGGCGAGAGCACGGATGCGCGGCCGAGGCGCCGCCGCTGGCTCGGTTGACGCCGCCGCCGCGCGATGTTTTCATCGGTCGGGCCTTTTCCCATCCGGGACGCCTGCGGCGGGGCTGACGCGAAGGAGATCGCTTGGCTCTGGGCCTCTCGAAGCTGCTGACGGCGACCGCCGGCGCGCTCGACCGCCGCTTCGGCTGGGACCGGCTGCCGCGGCCGCTCGGCGTACTGACCCTCGTCGGCCTGCGCACGCGCCTGCGCGAGCGGAACCTGCACGACACCGGCCCCGGCGGCGCGACGGCGGCGCCGAACGGCAGCCGCGACGCCCGCTCGGCGGACGGAAGCTGGAACGACCTCGACAACCCCGCGATGGGGATGATCGGGGCGCGCTTCGGCCGCAACGTCCCCGTCGACCGCACGTATCCCGAGACGCTGCCGGGGCTGCTCGAGCCGAGCCCGCGCCTCGTCAGCCGCAAGCTGCTCACCCGCGACGAGTTCAAGCCGGCGACGATCGTGAACGTGCTCGCGGGCGCCTGGCTCCAGTTCGAGGTGCACGATTGGTTCAGCCACGGCAAGAACCTCCCCGAGGAGCCGGTCGAGCTCGCGCTCGACGCCGACGACCCGTGGGCCGACCCGCCGATGCGGATCGAGCGGACCCGCAACGACCCGTACCCGGACGGGAACGGCGGCCCCGCGACCTGGGTGACCACCGACTCGCACTGGTGGGACGGCTCGCAGATCTACGGCAGCGAGCCGGCCGTCGCGGCGGCGCTGCGCGAGGGCAAGGGCGGCCGGATGCGGCTCGACCCCGACGGCCAGCTCCCGCGCGACCTCGACGACAAGGTCGACCTCACCGGCGTCGCCGGGAACTTCTGGCTCGGGCTGGCGCTCCTGCACACGCTCTTCACCCGCGAGCACAACGCGATCGCCGACCGCCTCGCGGCGGAGAGCCCGGGATGGACGGACGACGAGCTCTTCGCGAAGGCTCGCCTGGTCACGGCTGCGCTGATGGCGAAGATCCACACCGTCGAGTGGACGCCTGCGATCATCGCGCACCCGACGACGCGCTACGCGATGCGGGCCAACTGGTACGGCATCCTCGGCAAGCGCCTGGGCAAGCGCAGCTCGAACGAGGTGCTCGGCGGCATCCCCGGCTCCGCGACCGACCATCACGGCGTCCCCTACTCGCTGACCGAGGAGTTCGTGGCGGTCTACCGGATGCACCCGCTCCTCCCCGACGACTTCATCTTCCGGTCGATCGAGACGGACGAGGTGCTGCAGGAGCGGACGTTCCGCGAGCTGGGCGTCCACGACGTGCGCGACCGGCTCGACGAGGTCGGCTTCACCGACGCCTTCTACTCGTTCGGGATCGCCCACCCGGGCGCGATCACACTGCACAACTATCCGCGCTTCCTCCAGGAGCTGCGCAAGCCGGACGGAACGGTCGTCGACCTGGCCGCGATCGACGTGCTCCGGATCCGCGAGCGCGGCGTCCCGCGCTACAACGAGTTCCGGCGCCTCTTCCACCTGAAGCCGGCGGCGACGTTCGAGGAGCTGACCGACGACCCGGAGTGGGCGCGCGAGCTGCGCGAGGTGTACGGCGACGTGGAGCAGGTCGACCTGATGGTCGGGCTCTACGCCGAGCCGCTGCCGAAGGGCTTCGGCTTCAGCGACACCGCCTTCCGCGTCTTCATCCTGATGGCGTCGCGGCGGCTCAAGAGCGACCGCTTCTTCACGCGCGACTACAACGCCGAGACGTACACGCAGACCGGGCTCGACTGGATCGACGAGACGAGCATGAGCGACGTGCTGCTGCGCCACTACCCCGGGCTCGAGCCGGCGCTGCGCGGCGTCGACAACGCGTTCGCGCCGTGGCGGCGGGCGGGCGCGTGAGGGAGCTCGCGCCGGGGGTGCACGTCCTCGGCGGCACGAAGGGCGGCCGGGTCCGCTCGTTCCTGATCGAGGCGGCCGGCGAGCTGACGCTCGTCGACACGCTGTTCGAGAACGACGCCCGCGGCGTGCTCGACGCGATCCGGAAGCTCGGCCGCACTCCGTCCGACCTGAAGCGGATCGTGCTCACGCACGCGCACCGCTCCCACCTCGGCGGTCTGGCGGCGCTGAAGCGGGAGAGCGGCGCAACGGTGCTCGCACACGAATACGAGGCCGACATCGTCTCGGGCGACCGGCCCGCGCAGCCGGTCGGCCTGAAGCCCACCGCGCCGCTGCGGACGTATCCGTTCCAGGTCGGGATCTTCCTCAACCGGCCCAAGCACCGGCCCTGCCCGATCGACGAGAGCGTCGGCGACGGGGATGCCGTCGGGCCGCTGCGGGTACTCCACGTCCCCGGCCATTCGCCCGGCCACCTCGCGTTCTCCTGGCCCGAGCGCCGCCTGCTGCTCTCCGGCGACGCGATCGCGACCTGGCCGCGCTTCGAGGCCGGCTGGCGGGCCTTCACGCTCAACCCGGAGCAGCACGCCGAGTCGATCCGCCGCCTGGCCGAGCTCGACGCCGGCATCGTCGGCGTCGGCCACGGCGACCCGATCACGATCGACGCCGCCGACCGGATCCGCAGCCTGGCCGGCTAGGCCTGGGGGATCCGGGCTTCGAGCGCGGCGCCGAGCGCCTCGCGCACCGGCTCGAGCTCGATCCGGTCGAGCACGTCCTGGAAGAAGCCGCGCACGATCAGGCGCTCCGCCTCGGCGCGCGAGAGGCCGCGGGCCATCAGGTAGAAGAGCTGCTCGCGGTCGACCTGGCCGAGCGTCGCGCCGTGCGTGCAGCGGACGTCGTTCGCCATGATCTCGAGCCCGGGGATCGAGTCCGCGTGCGCCGACTTCGAGAGCAGCAGGTTGCGGTTCTCCTGGTAGGCGTTCGTCTTCTGCGCGAGCTCCTCGACGCGGATCATCCCGCGCCAGACTGCCGACGCCTCCGCGTTGAGGACGCCCTTGAAGGCGAAGTCGGAGGTCGTGTTCGGCGCGATGTGCTCCTGGAAGGTGTCGTAGTCGAGGTGCTGGACGCCGTCGGCGAAGTAGGCGCCCGTGACGCGCGAGGTGGCGCCCTGGCCGGCGAGGTCGTTCTGGATCCGGATCTTCCCCTTCTTCGAGCCGAAGCCGCCCGCGACCCAGTCGAGCTCGGCGTCGCGCTCGATCCGCGCGTGGTGGCTGCCGAAGTGCCACGTCTCCCGGCTGACGTTCTGCACGGAGACGTACTCGACCTTGGCGCCGTCCTGGACGAAGATCTCGACCGCTGCGTTCAGGTAGCCCGAGAGCTCGGGGCCCGTCGACGCGTACTCCTCGATCACCGAGACGCGGCTGCCCGGTTCGGCGACGATCAGCAGCCGCCAGAAGAGCGAGCCGCCCTCGACCGAATTGGTGATCCGCACGAGCAGCGGCTGCTCGAGCACGACGCCCCTGGGGACGTGGACGAGCAGGCCGTGCTCCCACTCGGCGGCGTTGTGGGCGGCGAACTTCTCGTCCGTGCCGACCAGCTCGCCCAGCCGGGGGTGCTCGTCCAGGCGCTCGAAGCGGATGCCGTCCGGGGCGCGGTCGATCTCGATCCCGGCCTCGGAGACGCGGACGAGCCCGGCCGCCTCGAGATCGAGCATTGCCGGCGCGGCTGCGACCTCGGTAGCGCCGTTCGCCGAGAACGTCTCCGGGTCGAAGTCCTTCAGGTCGGTGAAGCGCCACGACTCGTCCTTCGTCGTCGGCAGCGGCAGCGCGCGGTAGCGCTCGAGGGGGTCAGCCCTGCTCACGCTGCTCCTTCGGCGCGTAGCGGCGGTGGAGAATCAGAACGTTCCCGTCAGGATCCTTGACGAAGCCCATGTGGCAGACCCCCGAGTCCTCGATACCGATCACCTCGCCGCCGGCCGCCCGCACTTCAGCGACGGCGGCCTCGACGTCGGCGACACGGAACGCGATCCCGTGCTCGTTCGGCACGAACGGCTCCCCCTGCTCCTCGGGCAGCCAGAAGGACAGGGTCAGATTCGGAGTCTCGATCTCGCCGAGCGAGTACTCGCTCTCCGGCAGCCCCAGCACATCGCGATACCAGGACACCGCCCGCGCGGAGTCGCGAGTAGGCACCGAGACGAAGTCCACCTGCTCGACCTGCACGGCTACGGGGTCGAGCCGTCGGAGTACGGCGCGTGGCGCTTGTGGAGGATCAGCGCGTTGCCGTCCGGGTCCTTGAAAAACGCCATGTGGCAGACGCCCGAGTCGTAGGCCTCCTCGAAGCCGAATTCGACGCCCGCGTCCTTCAGCCGCGCCATCGCCGCCTCGACGTCGGAGACGCGGAGCGCGATCGCGGTGTTGCTCGGGCTGAACGGGATCCCGGTCTGCTCCGGCGTGCTCAGGAGGATCGTGACGTTGCCCGTCTCGAACTCGGGCCACTCCTCGTGAGCCTTCTCGTTCCGCTTCAGGCCGAGCGTCTCGCCGTAGAACTTGACGGCCCGCTCGCGATCCTGGACGGCCACGCCGACGAAATCGGTGCGCTCGACGGCGATCACGAGTCGCCGCCCGTCACCGGGCTAGCCAACACTGCCTTCCATCTGCAGCTGGATCAGCCGGTTCAGCTCGACCGCGTACTCGAGCGGGAGCTCCTTCGTGATCGGCTCGACGAACCCGGACACGATCATCGCGCTCGCCTCGGCCTCGGTCAGGCCGCGGCTCATCAGGTAGAAGAGCTGCTCCTCGCCGATCTTGGAGACCGTCGCCTCGTGCCCGAGGTCGACGTCGTTCTCGTCGACGCGGATGTACGGGTACGTGTCGGAGCGCGACTCGTCGTCGAGGATCAGCGCGTCGCAGACGACCTTCGACTTGGCGCCGGTCGCCCCCTTGGCGACCTCGAGCAGGCCGCGGTAGCCGGCGCGGCCGCCGTTCTTCGAGATCGACTTGGACGTGATCACGGACGTCGTCTTCGGCGCGACGTGGACGACCTTGCCGCCCGCATCCTGGTGCTGCCCCTTGCCGGCGAACGCGATCGAGAGCACCTCGCCGTGAGCGCGCGGGCCCATCAGCCAGATCGCCGGGTACTTCATCGTCAGCTTCGAGCCGAGGTTGCCGTCGACCCACTCCATCGTCGCGTCCTCGTAGGCGACGGCGCGCTTCGTGACGAGGTTGAAGACGTTGTTCGACCAGTTCTGGATCGTCGTGTAGCGGCAGCGCCCGCGCGGCTTGACGACGATCTCGACGACCGCGCTGTGGAGCGAGTCGGACGAGTAGATCGGCGCCGTACAGCCCTCGACGTAGTGCACGTAGGCGTCCTCGTCGACGATGATCAGCGTCCGCTCGAACTGGCCCATGTTCTCCGCGTTGATTCGGAAGTAGGCCTGGAGCGGGAGCTCGATCTTGACGCCCGGCGGCACGTAGATGAACGACCCACCCGACCAGACGGCCGAGTTCAGCGCCGCGAACTTGTTGTCGTTCTGCGGGATGATCGTCCCGAAGTACTGCTTGACGATCTCCTCGTGCTCGCGCAGGCCGGAGTCCATGTCGAGGAAGAGCACGCCCTGCGCCTCGAGGTCGGCCTGGAGCTTGTGGTAGACGACCTCCGACTCGTACTGCGCCCCGACGCCGGCGAGGTACTTCTTCTCCGCCTCGGGGATGCCCAGCTTGTCCCAGGTGTCGAGGATGTCGGCCGGGAGGTCCTCCCACTTCGAGGCCTGCTTCTCGGTCGGCTTGATGTAGTAGTAGATGTTGTCGAAGTCGATCTCGGCGACGTTGCCGCCCCAGGTCGGCAGCGGGCGGGCGAGGAAGTAGTCCAGGCTCTTGTGCCGGAACTTCCGCATCCAGTCGGGCTCGTTCTTGTGCTCGGCGATCGCCTCGACGAGCTCGTGCGAGAGGCCGCGGCCGGACTTGAAGAAGTAGTTCTCGGCGTCGTCAGAGTTGGAGAAGCCGTACTGGTACTCGGAGCGGATGCCCTTGACGACGTCGGTCTCGGTCTGGGTCATGCGGCCTTCTCCTCTTCCTTCGGGAGCCACGCGTCGTAGCCCTCGGCCTCGAGGCGCTGGGCCAGCTCGGGCCCGCCGCTCTCGACGATCTTGCCGCCCACGAAGACGTGCACGTGGTCGGGCGTGACGTAGTTGAGGATGCGCTGGTAGTGGGTGATCACGAGCGCGCCCATCTCGGCGGAGACGAGGTCGTTGACGCCGTTCGCGACGATCCGGAGCGCGTCGATGTCGAGGCCGGAGTCGGTCTCGTCGAGAATCGCGATCTTCGGCTCGAGCAGCGCCATCTGCAGGATCTCGACGCGCTTCTTCTCGCCGCCGGAGAAGCCGTCGTTGAGGTAGCGCGAGGCGAGCTCGCGCGGCACCTTCAGCCGCTCCATCGCCGCGAGGATCAGGGTGCGGAACTCCTTCACCGGGATCGGGTCGTCCTTGCCGCCGTTCTTCGCCTTCCGGATCGCGTTGATCGCGCTCCGGAGGAAGTTGGTGACGGTGACGCCGGGGATCGCGTGCGGGTACTGGAAGGCGAGGAAGAGGCCCTTCTGCGCGCGCTCGTCGGCGCCGGCCTCGACGATGTTCTCGCCGTTGAGCAAGATCTCGCCCTCGGTGATCTCATACGCCGGGTGACC
>JANPKC010000076.1:0-7252 GCA_031425855.1 Actinomycetes bacterium
GTGCACGACCGGCTGCCGCCACGCCTCGCCGACGACCTGCGGGCAGACGACGAGGTCGCCGAGCGCTCGCGGCAGCCCGTCCGGGAGCTCGTCGCGGCCGTCGAGCGGGAACGAGAGCACGTCCGTCGCCTCGTCGATGCCGAGGTGCTGCCGCTTCAGCGCCCGGCTCTCGTCGGGCGGCACGAAGGCGAGCCCGAGCTCGCCGTCCTCTACACCTTCGGCGGCGAGCACGCGGCGGACGAGCTCGACCGCGGCGGCCTCGTCGACCTCCGCCCCGCTCCGGTTCTCGATCTCGACCGACACCACCGCGGTCACCGCTTGCGGGCGGTACCCGTCTCTTCGGCGTGGAGCTTGTACGCCTCGACGATCCGCTGCACGAGCTTGTGCCGGACGACGTCCTGGTGCGAGAACTCGACGAAGCCGATCCCGTCGATCGAGCTGAGGATGTCGCGGACCTGGATCAGGCCCGAAGCCTGGTCGCGCGGCAGGTCGATCTGGGTCACGTCGCCGGTGACGACGACCTTCGAGCCGAAGCCGAGCCGCGTCAGGAACATCTGCATCTGCTCGGGAGAGGTGTTCTGCGCCTCGTCGAGGATGATGAACGAGTCGTTGAGCGTGCGGCCGCGCATGAACGCGAGCGGTGCCACCTCGACCGTGCCGCGCTCCATGTAGGCGGCGAGGCGGTCGGGGTCCATCATGTCGTAGAGCGCGTCGAAGAGCGGCCGCATGTAGGGGTCGACCTTGGCGAGCATGTCGCCGGGGAGGAAGCCGAGGCGCTCGCCCGCTTCGATCGCCGGGCGGGTGAGGATGATCCGGCCGACCTGCTTCTCGGTCAGCGCCGCGACCGCGAGCGCGATCGCGAGGTACGTCTTGCCGGTGCCCGCGGGACCGATCCCGAAGGTGACGGTGCAGTCGCGGATCGCGTCGACGTAGCGCTTCTGCGTCACCGTCTTCGGCGCGATCTTCTTGCCGCGGTGGCGCCAGACGACATCGTCGAAGACCTCGCGGATGTCCTCGGCCTGGTCGAGCGCCGCGACGACCGCGCCGACCGTGTCCGGGCCGATCTCGTGGCCGCCCTCGACCAGCTCGACCAGCTCGTCGACGACGGCGCGGGCGGCGGCGACGCTGTCGTCCTCGCCCTCGATCGTCAGCTGGTTGCCGCGCAGGCGCAGCGTGCAGGAGAGGCGGGCGCGCAGCGCGTCGAGCACGCCGTCGCCCACGCCGGCAAGCTCCGCGGCGACCTCGTTCGGGACGGAGAGGACTTCCTGCATCCGCCTCAGTGTAGGTGGTGGCCCGGGCGGTTCAGGCGAGCTTCTCGCGGACGATCTGGCTCACGGCCGAGCCGTCCGCGCGCCCTGCCACCTGCGGCATCACGTCCGCCATCACGCGGCCGATGTCGCGCATGCTCGTGGCGCCGACCTCGGCGATCACGTCGTCGACGATCGTCTCGAGGTCCTCCTCGGAGATCGGCTCGGGCATGAACTCCTCGAGCACGTCGAGCTCGTCCTCCTCCTTGTCGGCCTGCTCGTCGCGGCCCGCGCTGCGAAACGCCTCGGCCGCCTCGAGCCGCTTCTTCCGCTCGCGCTGGAGCACCTGCAGCTCCTCGTCCTCGTGCAGCGGCCGCTGCAGCTCCTTCTCCGCGCCCTGGAGGCTGGAGAGGATCAGGCGCAGCGTGTCGCGGCGCGCGGCGTCGCCTTCGCGCATTGCGTCCTCGAGCTGGGACTTGATCTCTTCGATCAGGCTCACGCCGGCATCACTCCGTCAGTTGGGAAACTCGGTGATCTTTCCACCCAGCACGTGCCAGTGCAGGTGGAAGATGGTCTGGCCGCCGCCTGGGCCGACGTTGACGAGCACACGGTAGTCGCTGAGGCCGGCTCCCCGCGCGACCTCGGCGACGAAGTCGAGCATCCGCTTCGCCTCGTCGGGCGGGAACTCGGCGACGTCGCGGAACGTGTCGACGTGGCGCTCGGGCAGCACGAGCAGGTGCGTCTCGGCCTGCGGGTTGATGTCTCGGATCGCGACGAAGCCGTCGGCCGCTGCGACGTGGTCGCCCTCGCGGGCGAGCGAGCAGAAGAGACAGTCGTCAGACGACATGGGCGAGCACCCCCTCGTCGGTCACGGCGGCGCCGCGCACCCGCACGAGCTCGCCCACCGGCGCGTCGACGAGCCAGGGCGAGTAGTCGGCGCCGTAGCCACGCCCGGGCCGGTCGACGAGGACGATGTCGTCGCGGCCGACCTTCCCGGCCCAGCGCGCTCGGCACGCCTCGTCGGAGAGCGCGCGCAGGCGGGCGCTCCGCTCCTTTTTCACCTCGGGCGGGACGGGGTCGGCGTCCGCCGTTCGGGTGCCGGGGCGCGGCGAGTACGGGAAGACGTGCACCTTGGTCAGCCGCGCCGCCCGTACCGTCTCGAGGGTGCGCTCGAAGGCGGCGTCGTCCTCGGACGGGAAGCCGACGATCACGTCGGCGGTGAGGTTGAAGCCGGCGAGCGGCTCGAGCTTGCGCAGGTAGGTCTCGACCGAGTAGCGCCGCGCCATGGCGCGGAGGACGGCGTCGTCGCCTGACTGGAGCGGCACGTGCAGGTGCGGGCCGACGACGGGGGTCTCGCGCAGCGCCGCCACGAGCTCGTCGTCGACGTGGTTGATCTCGATCGACGAGAGCCGCAGCCGCTCGACGCCGTCGATCGCGCCCGCGGCGCGGATCAGCTCCGGCAGGCGAGTGCCCCCGTCCCGGAAGAGCCCGAGGTTGACGCCGGTGAGGACGATCTCGCGGTGGCCCTGCGCGACCCGGCGGCGGATCTCCGTGAGGACGGCGTCGGCGCTGCGGCTGCGCGTGTCGCCGCGGACGAGCGGGATCACGCAGAACGCGCACGAGAACGAGCAGCCGTCCTGGATCTTCACGAACGCACGCACGCGGTCGAGCCGCGCGGCGGCCTGCACGCAGGCGATCGCGCCGACGTCGCCGGCGACCGTCTCGACCGCCTGCTCGATCTGGCCCGGGACGACCGTGACGTTCCCGGGCAGGCCCGCGAACGCGGTCTCGGACAGGCGGGCACCGCACCCTGTGACGTAGACGCGTCCGTGCGTGCGTGCCGCGCGCGCCGCGGCCTGCCGGGACTTCGAGAGGCCCTCGTTCGTGACGCAGCACGTGTTCACGACTACAATGTCTCCGCCGCCTTCGAGCTCGCGGTGGCCGTCGCGGGCGAGCCGCTCGCGCAGCGCCTGCGCGTCGGTCTGGGAGACCTTGCAGCCGAGAAAGCGGACGGAGAAGCTCGCCATCGAGCCGGAAATCTACTGGCGGACGTGCAGATCCGCGGCCCAGCCCCCCGACTGGACGCGGCGCTCGCAGCGGTACCCCGCGAGCTCCGGCTCGTCGGAGACGAGGTAGCCGGAGGTGATCGCACGGGCGGCGCGCAGCCGCGGGCCGATCGCGACGACAGCCTCGGCGGCGATGTTCGCGAGGGCCAGGTCGGCGTCGGGCAGCTCGTCCTCACGCAGGTCTGCCTGCACGACGTCGATCGCGACGCCGTTGTCGGCGGCATTCCGCTCGGTCGCCTCGACCGCCTGCGGGTCGAAGTCGAACGCCCGCACCGGAGCGAAGCCGAGCTTGGCAGCCGCGATCGAGAGAACTCCCGAGCCGCAGCCGACGTCGAGCACGCTTCCCCGTTCCTCACGCTCGAGCAGCTCCAGGCAGAGCTGTGTCGTGGGATGGCCGCCGGTGCCGAAGGCGCGGCCCGGATCGATCACGACCGCGATCGCGTCCGCGTCCGGCGTCTCCCAGGGCGGCCCGATCCAGAGCGAGCCGACGCGTACCGGCTTGTGGAACTGACGCCAGCGGTCCTGCCAGTCGTCCTCGACGTCGGACGAGGCGGCGCCGCCAAACGCCTGCCAGATCCGCTCCTCGCCGGCGGCGTTCGTGTACGCCGCGAGCTCGAGGCCGCCGCCCTCCCCGCCCAGCTCTTCAAAACCCTCCGGGAAGAGCTCGAGCATGACCGCGCGCGCCTCCTCCGCCCTCGCGTCGGGGACGGTCACGGACACACGCCGGAGCAGGGTCAGCGGATCGCGTTCCTGAGCTTCTCGAAGAAGCCCTCGTCGCGCCGGTAGGTGTCCTCGCCGGACAGCTGGTCGAAGCGGTCGAGCAGCTCGCGCTGCTCGTCGGTCAGCCGCCGCGGGACGGAGACGTTGACGAGCACCCGGTGGTCGCCGCGGCCGGAGCGCTGCAGCGAGGGCATGCCCTTGCCGCGCAGGACGCGCACCTCGCCCGGCTGCGTGCCCGCGTCGAAGTCGAGCTCGACGTCGCCGTCGAGAGTCGGGACCGTGACCTGCGCGCCGCGCGCGGCCTGGACGATCGTCAGGTCGACCTGCGAGAGGACGTCGTCGCCGTCGCGCTGGAAGCGCTCGTCGCGCGTGACCCTGACCTGGACGTACGCGTCGCCGGGGATGCCGCCGCCCGCACCCGCGTGGCCGGCGCCACGGATGCGGATCCGCTGGCCGTCGTGGATCCCGGCCGGGATCTCGATCTCCAGCTCCTTCGTCTCGATCCTGCGGCCGTTGCCCTCGCACTCCTCGCACGGAGTCTCGACGATGGTGCCCGCGCCGAGGCACGCCGGGCACGCCTGCGTACGGACGAACTCGCCGAAGACGCTGCGCGAGACCTGCTGCAGCTGGCCCTGACCGCCGCACGTCGCGCACGTGACACGCTCGGTGCCGGGCTCCGCGCCCTCGCCGTCGCAGCGCTCGCAGGTGACGGCGACCTCGACTTCGAGGGTGCGCTGGACGCCGGTGAACGCATCGGCGAGCTCGATCGCCACCGCCGCCCCGACGTCGCCGCCACGCGCGCGGCCGCCGCGGTTGCGGGCGAAGAGGTCGTCGCCGAAGAAGGCGGAGAAGATGTCGCTCAGGTTCGAGAAGGCGAAGTCGCTCGGCGCGTAGCCGCCGCGCTTGAGGCCGGCGTGGCCGTACTGGTCGTAGAGCCTCCGCCGCTCGGCGTCGGAGAGCACCTCGTAGGCCTCGGCGACCGCGCGGAAGCGCTCCTGCGCGTCGGCCTCACCGTTGACGTCCGGATGCAGCTCGCGCGCGAGCTTGCGGAAGGCCTTCTTGATCTCGGCGTCGCTCGCCGTGCGCTCGACGCCGAGCAGCTCGTAGTAACCGCGTTCGGCCGTGGCCATAGCGAGCAAGCGTACCGGGGCCCTCAGTCGTCCTCGTAGGCCGCCTCGACGAGCCGGGAGAGCTCGTGGGCGGCGGCGCGCACGGTGCGGACGGCCTTGTCGTAGTCCATCCGGACCGGGCCGAGCAGGCCGATCGAGCCGAGCGTCCGCGTCGGCAGGCCGTAGGTGGCCCCGACGAGCGCGACGTCGTGCAGCCCGGGGTGGTCGAGGCCGACGCGGACGTACGCGCGGCGGCCGTCGAACGACTCCGTCATCAGCTCGAGCACCGCGGCCCGCTTCTCCAGGACCGAGAGCAGGCGCCGGCAGGCCTCGAGCTCGTCGGCGCGCACGTCGTCGAGCAGCGACGCGGCCCCGCCGAAGTAGAGACCCTGCGCGGTCGGAGCGGCGAGGTCGGCGAGGGCAGGGCGCAGAGCGTCGACGAACTCCTTCTCGCGGCCGGAGTGCCCCGGGTCGTCGATCCGCTTGCGGAGGATGTGGGTGCCGATCCCGACGCCGACGAGCCGCTCGTTCAGGTACTCGTTCGCCCAGGCGGCCAGGCCGGGGTCGACCGGGCGGTCGAACGTGAGCAGCTTCTTCGCGACGCCGCCGCTCGACGTGATCGTGACGACCATCACCACGGACGGCTGCAGCAGCAGCACCTCGACGTGCCGCACCGACGCCGTCTCGAGCCCGGGCGCCGAGACGAGCGCGAGCAGCCGCGTCACCTGGCTCAGCATCTCGGTCGTCGACTGGAGCGCGTCCTCGACCTCGCTTCGCATCGACGTCAGGTCGAGCGGGAAGCGCGGCGGCCTCGTCTCCTGGCGCTCGAGCACCCCCTCGGCGTAGAAGCGGTAGCCGGCGTCGGTCGGGATCCGGCCGGCCGACGTGTGCGGATGCGTCAGCAGGCCCAGCGACTCGAGCTCGGCGAGCTCGTTGCGCACCGTGCTCGGCGAGACCGGCAGGCCGGATCGCTCCACGAGCGTCTTCGAGCCGACGGGCTCGCCGGTCGCGACGTACTCCTCGACCACGCGCCGGAGGAGGTCTCGCTTGCGCTCGCTGATCTCGCTCATTTGCAGGTGATTCTAGCTCTCGACCAGCAGCTCGGCCGTGACGCCGCCGCCGAGGAAGCGCCCTCTGCGCGTCAGCTCCAGCGTGTCGTCCGTGGCCGTGACGAGGCCGTGGTGCCGAAGACGCGCGAGCGCGTCGCCATCGACAGCCTCACCGAGCCCGGCGAGCGCAAGCGGCTCGTCGAGGCGGAGCCCGAGCATGACGCGCGCGCGCGCCGCCGTCTCCGGCTCGAGCTGCTCGAGCTCGCGCTGCGGGCGCTCGCCGCGCCCGAGCGAGGCGAGGTAGCGGGGCAGGCTCGGCGCGTTCCGCCAGCGCAGCCCGCCGACCGTGGAGACGGCGCCGACTCCGATCCCCAGGTAGTCGCTCCCGTGCCAGTAGCCGAGGTTGTGGCGGGCGCGGAGGTCGCGTCCGTCGTCGGTGCGGCAGAAGTTGGCGGTCTCGTACCAGCGGTAGCCGAAGGCAGTGAGCGTCTCGACGACTCGCTCGAAGTAGTCCTCCATCGCCTCGGCCTGCCGCTCGAGCTCGTCGCCGTGCGCGTGCGTGAAGCGCGTGCCCGGCTTCGCCTCGAGCTCGTAGCAGGAGAGGTGCTCGGGGTCGAGCGCGAGCGCCTCGGCGAGGTCGCGCTCGAGATCGTCGGCGCTCTGGCCGGGGATCCCGTAGATCAGGTCGAGCGAGACGTTGTCGAAGCCTGCCGCGCGGAGCGTGCGGACGGCGCCGCGCACGTCCTCGGGCCGCGCGCGCCGCTCGAGCACCTCCAGCAGGTGCGCCTGGAAACTCTGCGCGCCCAGCGAGACGCGGCCGACGCCGTGCCCGTGCAGCAAGGCCGCGAGCTCCGGCGTCACGGTCTCGGGATTCGCCTCGACGGTGGTCTCGGCCGCCGCCGGGAGCGCGGTCAAGAGGCGCGCGAGCGCGGCCGGCTCCGTGAACGTCGGCGTGCCGCCCCCGAGGAAGACCGTGTCGACCACGGCGGCGAGCCGCTCCCGCGCGAGCTCCAGCTCCGCCCGCAGCGCGTCCACGTAGCCGCCGGGCTCGCCGCCGGGCC
>JANPKC010000077.1:0-4658 GCA_031425855.1 Actinomycetes bacterium
GCGGCGAGGCGCAGACGCGAGATGAGCGGAGTCACGACGACGGCCGCGATCGCGCTCGCAAGCGTCACCAGGCAGACGAGCCAGCTGACCGCCAGGGGTGACACCGAGGCGAAAGGCTCCACGGCGAAGAGGACGATCGAGAGCCACGGCGTCTTGAAGCGGGGATGCAGGCGGCGAAAGATCTCCGGGATCTGCCGGTAGGTCGCCATCGAGTAGGTGATCCGCGACGCGCCGATGACGCCGGCGTTCGTGGCGATGAAGAGAATCGTGGCCGCGAGGATGCCGACGTAGATCTCGAGCGCCTCGAGTAGACCGCCCTCGACGCCCAGGTTCTGGACGACGCCGAGGATCGGGTCGTTCGCGTAGCCACCCTCCTCCGGCGGCAGCGCCAGCAGCGTCGTCAGCTCTCCGCCGATCTCGACGACCGGCAGCGCCGAGAGCGCGATCAGCGGCAGCGTGAAGTAGATCGCGAAGACGGCGATCGCCACCAGCTTGTACGCGTCCGGGACGTTCTTGACCGGGTCGCGCACCTCTTCCGCCAGGTTGGAGACGGTCTCCACCCCCGTGTAGGCGAGCATCGCCACCGGGATCGCGATCGCGAGGTTCCCCCAGGTCGGCGCGACACCCCAGTGGATGTTGTCGACGAGGATGTCCGGGCTGAAGACGAGCACGAAGCCGAGCGCGACGAGCAGCACCTGCGTCGCGAAGTCGATCACCGCCAGCGTGATCGAGAGCCTCGCCGCCTCCTGGACGCCGACGATGTTGAGGACGACGAGGGCGACGATGACGACGATCCCGCCGACGACGTCCCACGGGTTCTCGCGCAGCGGCTCCCAGAAGATCGAGAGGTAGTGCGGCACGAAGAACGCCGACGTCGCGACGGTGACGACGTAGACGAGCATCTGCGCCCACGCCGCCCCGAACGAGACGAGCTCGTTGAAGGCATGGCGGGCGAAGCTGGAGGAGCCGCCGGCCTCCGGGAAGCGCACCGTTCCCTCGGCGTAGGTGGCCGCGGTCGCCGCGAAGATCACGCCCGCCGCGACGAAGACGTGCGGCGTCAGCCCGAGCGCGTAGACGGCGGTGAGGCCGAGGGCGTAGTAGATCGAGGAGCCGACGTTGCCGTACGCGGTCGCGAAGAGCGCCGGCGTTCCGAGGACCCGCTCGAGCTCGACCTGCCGGCGACGGCGGCTTGGCACCGGCGCAGTCTAGAGAGGGAGAACGACGAGGGGCCGGCGTGTGCCGGCCCCTCGACTCGATCTGTGCTGCAGGCGCCTTACGGCGTCTTGATGCTCACGTACGTCTGACCGATCCGGCTGGTGCCGTTGTTGTAGTCCACGGCGCCGAAGTACCGGGTCGCTGCGGCCAGGCCGCTGAACGACGCCGAGTAGTTCACCGTCGAGCCGGTGGTGACCGCCGTCGAGGCGGGCGACACCGTCATGTTGCCGGCATCCGCGTTGGCAACCCAATCGAACAGGCTGACCTGGGCGGACGGGCCGTTCGTCGACCAGCCGTGGACGTACACGGTCAGGGTCAACGGCGAGGAGCCCGCGCGCAGCGTGACCTCCTCGTTCGAGTCGCCGTCGGCGCTGGAAGCGACGAGCGACGTGCCGAGGTACACGTAGAGGTCGAGATCGGTGCCCGTGGGCGTGATCGCGTCCTCGTAGATCCCGGCCCGGAAGAGGCCGCCGGCCGGAACCGCGACGTCCTTCTTGTACGTGCCGGTGGTCACGGCCGGATCGAACGTCGCGTCCGGATCCTGCGCGAGCGTGAACGACGAGACCGTCGCCGGGACGAGGCCGCGTGCGGCCGCGTTCAGCGTGCCGTCGTAGCCGGCCTTCGCCGTCCACGTCAGCGGGGCACTGCCGTTCCCGGACACCTCGGCGGGAGCCGAGATCGCGACCGGCCGCAGCACGACCGGCATCCGCACGACGTGCCCCTTGTTGCCCGTCCAGGTGATGAAGCCCTGCTGGTAGGTGCCGATCGGGGCCGTCGTGCGCAGGAACGCGACGCTGAACGGCGTCGTCGAGCCCGGAGCGGCGGTGAACGACGCCGTCGACGGCGTCACCGTGATCCCCGTCAGGCCCGTGTACGAGAACGTGTACGTCTCGGACTGCGAGCCCACGCTCGTCGCCTTGCGGGTCACCGTCTGCGAGCCGACGAGGTCGCCGATCGCGATCGACGCGACGTTGAGGTCGCTCGCGTCGAGCGACGGAATCGTCGTCGACGTCGCGCAGCACAGCTTCTGGCCCTTGAGGAACGCGAGCCAGTCGTTGAAGCCGCTGTCGAAGACGAGGCCCGGATCCGCGGCCTTGTTCGGGTCGACGTGACCGCCGCCGAACTCGAAGATGCCGCGGACGGTGGGAGTGACGCTGTATCCCGTCGTCATCAGCGCCGACTTGATCGCCATCGGCGACCAGGTCGGGCGGAGGTCCTGCAGGGCTGCGCCGAGGCCGGCCACGTGCGGGCTCGACATCGAGGTGCCGCTGAGCAGGTCGAACAGCCGACCGCGGTTGCCCGGAGGCGCCACGGCGGCGAGGACGTCAACACCCGGGGCGGTGACGTCCGGCTTGAGCAGGTCGCCGCCGCCCGCGAGCAGCGGGCCGTCCGACGAGAAACCGGCCATGAACGGCGCCGGCACGGTCGTGATCTGACCCTTCGCGATCGTCGCCTTCGCGCCGGCCGTATCGGCGTACGCCTTCGTCGCCGCGCGTGCCGAGCACGTCGGAGCATCGGGGCACTCGATGTGCACCGACGGCACGTAGTGCAGGTCCGCTGCGACGCCGATGTTCGCGGTGTTGAACATCACCATGCCGACGCCGCCCGCGATCTTGACCGCGAAGCTCTTGTCGATCCGGGCGATGACGCCGCGGTCGCAGATGACGATCTTGCCCGTCACCTTGGTGCTGTCGAGCGAGCCGGGCACGCAGAGGCGCACGTCGGTCGCGCTGGCACCGGCCGCGCCGGCGTCCTCCGAGTCGATCAGCGAGGCGGTGACGGCCGCGGCCGCCGACGAGGCGCCCGTGTAGGTGACACCGTTGCCGAGCGTGACCGAGCCGATGCCGCCGCGATCGTGCGTGCTGGCGGCGACGGTCGTGATCCACGGGCTCGGATGCGCCACGGTCGACGCCCCGTCCGTGTTGCCGGCCGAGGCGGCGACGAAGACGCCCGCGTCGGCGGCGAAGAGGAACGCGACCTCGACCGGGTCGAGGAAGTTGGTGCGGGTGCCGCTGATCGAGAAGTTGATCACGTCGACGCCGTCTGCGACGGCCTTGTCGATCGCGGCCATGCTGTCGGAGTTGGCGCAGCCGCCGTCGCCGGCGTCCTCCCAGCAGACCTTGTACATGGCGATGCGCGCACGCGGCGCCATGCCGCTGATCTTGCCGAGGGCCGCCGCGTCACCGGTGGCCTGGATGCCGTGGTTGCCCGCCGCGGTCGACGCGGTGTGGCTGCCGTGGCCGTTGTAGTCGCGCGGCGAGAGGAAATCGTGCTCGGCGATCTGCTCGAGCCCGAAGCCCTCGTAGAAGTACTGGGCGCCGATCAGCTTCTTGTTGCAGTCGGAGTTCTTGAAGCCCTCGCCCGGCTGGCAGCGGTCGCCCTTGTGCCAACCCTGCGGAACGGGACCGTACTCCTGGCCGCCGTCAGCGGGCTTGTCCGAGAAGCTCGGGTGCTCGGGCCAGACGCCCGTGTCGACGATGCCGACGACGATCCCCTCGCCCGCGGAGGCGGGGCCGCCGAGCTGCGACCAGAGGCCGCCCGGCTTGCTGATGCCGAGGAAATTCGGGGTGGTGGATGTGTCGGGCTGACGCAGCTCGTCCTCCGTGACCGCGAGCACACCCGCGACCTTCTGCAGCCCCGCGGCCTGACCTTCGGTCAGCTCTGCAGCAAAGCCGTTGAAGCTGATGCTGTAGTCGTAGACCTTGGTGCCACCGACCTTCGCAAGGGCCTTGTCGTGCTGACCCTTCAGGTGGCCGACGTACTGCTGGACCGCGGTGGAGTCGCGGTCGATCTTCTTGCCCTTGCCCGGCTTCGTCGCCGGAAGGCCGGCTGTGCCGCCTTCGTAGGCAATCGCCGGAGCGTCGAGCATCTGCACGATGTAGGTCTTCTTCGTGGCGCTTGAAGCGCCCGAAGCTGCCGACACCGCGACGAGCAGCACCGCCACAGCCGCGAACGCGCCGAGCGCGCCCCACGATCGGAATCGCATATGTGTCTCTCCCCTGTATCGAATCGAAAGCCGCCCGGACGGGCGGCTCACACTTCCCCAAGCGAAGCGGATCGTAGTAGCGATCCGACGTACCCGCAAGGCCAGGTTTGCCCGTTTGGGCGGGAATGGCGGAGGCCGGCTTGCACCGGCCTCCGCCTCGACGCGCGTGCTGCGACCCGCTAGGGCCGGTCGATCGTGATCGTCGGCGACGTCCACGTCTCCCAGTGCGCGGGGTTGCCCGCGTCACCGAGGGCCTTGAGCGCCCTGACGTTCAGCTTGTAGGCACCGTCCGGCACCGTCTTCCAGGCGAGCCCGGACTTCGAGCCCTGCCCGTTCGAGTGGAGCCGGCCGCCCTCCCACGGGTACGCGAAGAACCCGGCTGCGGTCTGGTTCCGCGACAGGTAGTCCTGCTCGTACACGTTCGAGAAGACCGGGTGCAGCCTTGCACCCGTGGCCG
>JANPKC010000078.1:0-1558 GCA_031425855.1 Actinomycetes bacterium
GTCGTCGTCACCGGGCCGCTGGGCTCGATCGGAGACTCGTACCTGACGGACGAGACCCTCGGGCACGAACTGCCGGCGGCGCTCGACGTCCACCGGCTCGCTGGCCCGGAGCCGCTGTCGGGCCGGGGCTGGCGAGGTCGCGCAGAACGCCTCCTCCGCCTCCCCACGGCCTGGAGCCGCTGGTGGGTAAGAGGCGCCGTCGAGACGGGCCGCGAGCTGGGCGAGATCGACCTCGTCCTCGCGACCATGTCGCCCTTCGAGTCGTGCGCGGCGGCGGCGCGGCTGGCGCGTAGCTACGGCGTCCCCTGGGTGGCCGACCTCCGCGACCCGTGGGCTCTCGACGAGATGCGGGTCTACACCTCGCGCGCGCACCGCCGGCTCGAGCGCCGCCGCATGCGCCGCTCGCTCGCCTCCGCGGCCGCGATCGTGATGAACACGCCGGAGGCGGCAGCACAGCTCGTGACGGCCTTTCCGGAGCTCGGACGGCGGCGCGTGCTTGCGATCCCGAACGGCTTCGACTCGTCGGACTTCGCCGAAACGGTCGCGCCGGCGGCCGCCGGCGCGTTCCGCGTGGTCCACACGGGCGACCTGCACACCGCGTTCGGGCTGCGTCACCGCTCGGCCGGCCTCGTACGCCGCCTGCTCGGCGGCACGCTGGGCGACGTCGACATCCTGCCGCGCTCGCACGTCTTCCTGCTGGAGGCCGTCGACCGGCTGCTCGAGCGCCGGCCGGAGCTCCGCGACGGGATCGAGATCCATCTCGCGGGCGGGATGGACGCGGCCGACCGGGCCGCGATCCGTACGCCCGGCGTCGTCCTCCACGAGTACGTCAGCCACGGCGAAGCGATCCGGCTGATGCAATCGGCCGACCTGCTCTTCCTCCCCATGCACGCCGTGCCGCCGCCGCGGCGCGCACGGATAGTCCCCGGCAAGACCTACGAATACCTCGCCAGCCGGCGCCCGATTCTCGCCGCGATCCCGGACGGCGACGCGCGCGATCTGCTCGGGCGCGCCGGCTCGGCGTTGCTCTGCCGGCCGGCCGACGTCGCCTGTCTCGAACGCTCGCTCGAGTCGCAGGTCGATCGCAAGCGAGCAGGCGATCCGCCCGCCCGACCCGACGAGGACGTGCTCGCCGGCTTCGAACGCCGCCGCCTGACCGCGGAGCTCGCCGCCGCGCTCGACGCCGTCCTCGGAGCGAAGGACTAGCCGAGCGTCGAGTAGTAGCGGCTCGTTTCATTCAGCATCATCTCTCCGAGGAAGCGAGAGCCGAAGGGGGCATGGACGATGTTGCGCACGATGATGAAGTCGAAGATCCACCGGGCGACCGTGACCGACGCCAACCTGCATTACGTCGGAAGCATCACCATCGACCGGGACCTGATGGACGACGCCGACCTGATCGAGAACGAACAGGTGCACGTCGTCGACATCGACAATGGCGCGCGACTCGTGACGTACGTGATCGAAGGCGAGCGCGGCTCGGGAACGATCTGCCTGAACGGAGCTGCTGCCCGCCTTGTCCACACCGGGGACAAGGTGATCGTGATCTCGTACGCGG
>JANPKC010000079.1:0-3008 GCA_031425855.1 Actinomycetes bacterium
GGCGCCCGGCGCGAGCCCGAGCCCGCCGATCAGGCCGGCGCAGAGGTCGGAGACGATGTCGCCGTAGAGGTTCGGGAGCACGAGCACGTCGTACTCCTCGGGCCGCTGCACGAGCTGCATCGAGAGGTTGTCCACGATCCGCTCGTCGAACTCGATGTCCGTGTTCTCGGCCGCGACGTCCTGCGCGACGTGGAGGAAGAGCCCGTCTGTGAACTTCATGATGTTCGCCTTGTGCACCGCCGTGACCTTGCGGCGGCCGTTGCGGCGCGCGTAGTCGAAGGCGAACTGGACGATCTGGCGCGTGCCCGTCTCGGAGATGGGCTTGATCGAGATCCCGGAGTCGCGCCGGATGTTCGGATAGCCCTTTTCGCCGAGCCAGTCGAGCAGCTCGTCGGCGTCCTCGGTGCCCTCCTCGAACTCGACCCCCGCGTAGAGGTCCTCGGTGTTCTCGCGGATCACGATCAGGTCGACGTTGGCGTAGCGGGAGCGGACGCCCGGATAGCTCTTGCAGGGGCGCACCTGGCCGTACAGGTCGAGCGACTTGCGCAGGCCGACGTTGACGGACCGGAAGCCGCCGCCGACCGGCGTCGTGATCGGGCCCTTCAGCGCGGTGCCGTTCTCCCGGATCGACTCGAGCACGTGCTCCGGCAGCGGGTTGCCGTCGTTCTGCTCCATCACGTCCGTGCCCGCGTGCTGCACGTCCCAGTCGAACTCGACCCCGGTCGCCTCGAGCACGCGGCGTGTCGCCTCGGCGAGCTCGGGGCCGGTCCCGTCGCCGGGGATCAGTGTCACGCGATGCGCCATTCGGCGGCGGACTCTACCGACCCGTCGAATCCACCCGTTGCGGGTAATGTCCTGCGCGATGGCAGGCCCGAAGAAGTCCGTCGCGCTCTCCGGCGTGTCCGTCGCGGAGACGAGCATCTGCTCGATCGACCCCGACGAAGGCGTGCTCATGTACCGCGGCTACGACATCGCGGGGCTGGCCGAGAACGCGAGCTACGAGGAGGTCGCGTACCTCCTGCTCGAGGGCGACCTGCCGCGCGGCGACGAGCTCGACGCGTTCAAGGAGCAGCTCGCAGCGGCGCGCGAGCTGCCGCGAGCGGTGACGACGATCGTCGACGGGAACGCGATGGACGCGTCGCCGATGGAGACGATCCGCACGGCCGTCTCGGCACTCTCCTTCTCCGACCCGGCCGAGGACGCGATCGACCGCGAGCACGAGCACCGCAAGGCCGTTGCGCTGATCGCGCAGCTGCCGACGATCGTCGCGCGCTACGAGCGCCGCCGCCGCGGCGAGCTCGCGATCGACCCGGACCCGTCGCTCGACTACGCCGAGAACTTCCTGACGATGCTCCGCGGCGAGGCGCCGACCGCCGAGGAAGCGCGCGCCTTCGAGGTCGCGATGATCCTCCACGCCGAGCACGAGATGAACGCGTCCACCTTCACCGCCCGCGTCGTCGCCGGCACGAACGCGGACATGCACTCCGCGATCGTGGCCGCGATCTCGGCGCTGAAGGGGCCGCTGCACGGCGGCGCCAACCAGGCGGCGATGACGATGTTCGCGGAGTTCGGCTCGCCGGCAGGCGTCGCGGAGGGCGTGCGTGCACGCCTCGAGGCGAAGCAGCCTCTGTACGGCTTCGGCCACCCGCTCTACCGCGCCATGGACCCGCGCGCCCCGATCCTGCGCCGGCTCTCGGAGGAGTTCGCGGACGCGAGCGAGCCCAACTTCCTCGGGATCGCGCAGGCCGCCGAGCGGGAGGCGCACGAGCAGAAGGGGCTATGGCCGAACGTCGACCTCTACTCGGGCGTGCTCTACCACTATCTCGGGATCCCGACCGACCTCTTCATCCCGCTGTTCGAGATGAGCCGCGTCGCCGGCCAGGCGGCGCACGTGCTCGAGCAGCACGCGGGCGGCAAGATCATCCGGCCGAGCGCCGAGTACGTCGGCGAGCCGCGCCGGGACTATCCGGTGGGGGTCGAGCGATGAGCTCCGGCGAGTTCAAGCCCGGGCTCGAGGGCGTCGTCGCCTTCGAGACCGAGATCGCCGAGCCCGACCGCGAGGGCGGCGCCCTCCGCTACCGCGGCGTCGACATCGAGGAGCTCGTCGGCTCGTACCGCTTCGAGCAGGTCTGGGGCCTGCTCGTCGACGAGAGCTTCTCGCCGGGGCTGCCGGTCGCCGAGCCCTACGAGGGCGGCGGCCTGACCGGCAACACGCCGGCCGACCTGCAGGCCGTGACGGCGCGGCTCGGCGCGGAGTGGGGCGTGAAGAAGCTGATCGACATCTCCGACGACGAGGCGCGCGAGGATCTGCGGCGCCTGTCCGCCCAGTTCATCTCGATCGCGGCCCAGTCGGCCAGGATCGCGGACGGCGAGAGCGACCGGATCGCGCCGCAGGCCGTCGCGCAGGGCGAGACGACGGCGGAGCGCTTCTTCCTCGAGTGGCGCGGCGAGGCCGACCCGAAGCACGTGCAGGCGCTCGACACCTACTGGATCTGCACCTGCGAGCACGGGCTCAACGCCTCCACGTTCGTCGCCCGGATCACCGCCTCGACCGGCTCCGATTGCGCCGCCGCGCTCTCGTCGGCGGTCGGCGCGCTCTCCGGCCCGCTGCACGGCGGCGCGCCCGCGCGCGTGCTGCCGTTGCTCGACGCGGCGGCCGAGTCGGGCGACCCGGGGGCGTACGTGCAGAGCCTGATCGAGCGCGGCGAGCGGCTGATGGGCTTCGGCCACCGCGTCTACCGCGCCGAGGACCCGCGCGCCCGGCTGCTCAAGAAGACGGCGAAGGAGCTCGGCGCGCCGCGCTACGAGGTCGCCGACAAGCTCGAAGCAGCGGCGCTCGAGGCGCTGCGCAAGAAATCGCCCGACCGCCCGCTCGAGACGAACGTCGAGTTCTGGTCGGCGGTCGTGCTCGACGTCGCCGGGATCCCGCCGGAGCTGGCGCCCGCCATGTTCGCGTGCTCGCGGACGGCCGGCTGGTCGGCGCACATCCTCGAGCAGAAGAAGCTGAA
>JANPKC010000080.1:0-5039 GCA_031425855.1 Actinomycetes bacterium
TCGCGCAAGCGCGCGATTTTCGCCTGCTTGGCCGGCGCATCCAGCGACTCGGTGCCGCAGGCCCGGACGACGGGCACGACGAGCCCCTGCTCGGTCTGGACGGCGACGCCGATGTCGCAGCGCTCCAGGTAGACGATCTCGTCGCCACCCTGCTCGGTGTGGTCGAGCCGCGCGTTCAGCTCCGGATACGCCTGCAGCGAGGCGGCCGTCGCCTTCAGCACGAGCGGCAGCAGCAGCTTGAGGTCGACGTCCGTGAAGTCCGCCTCCTCGACGAACGTCACCGCCGGGATCTCCCGGTGCGCGCGGGTCAGGTGCTCGACGATCTGCCGCCGCACCCCGCGCACGGGGTCGCGGCGCTCGTCGGAGGGCTTGTGTTGTTCCAACACAAGCTCGTTCCCGCCGGCGTTGCGGACGTCGTCCTCGGTGATGCGCCCGTTCGGGCCCGTGCCGCTCAGTTGAGCCAGATCGACGCAGAGCTCCTGGGCGATGCGGCGTACAACCGGGGTCGCCTGGACCCGAGTTTGTGTTGAAACAACACTTTCTCGCCTCGCCGGCGCCGAGGTAGCAGCGGCGGGTTGCTGCGGCGGGGTCGGCGGCGGAGCGGCGCCGTCTCCGCCGATGACGACGAGGACGGTGCCGACGGGGACGACCTCGCCCTCGCCGACCAGGATCCTGGTGACCGTCCCGGCAGCAGGCGAGGGGATCTCGACGGTCGTCTTGTCGGTCGCGATC
Source organism: Actinomycetes bacterium (assembly GCA_031425855.1). Classification (GTDB taxonomy): domain Bacteria; phylum Actinomycetota; class Thermoleophilia; order Gaiellales; family Gaiellaceae; genus Gaiellasilicea. The sequence goes on from JANPKC010000080.1 coordinate 733, forward strand.
TCGACGAGGGGGTCGTCCTCGGCGAGCTCCAGGCCCTCGGAAACGAGCCAGCGCGCGATCTCGCCCTCGGTCAGGCCCTCGCCGAGGTCGGGCAGCTTGAACTCATAGGCCACGGCGCCCCAGCCTACCCAGATCGCCGATCGCGGCGTCCCGATCCGAGGCGCCCGGTCACCGGAGGGCGTCGTCGCGCAGGACGGCGTGCACGCCGAGCACCTGGTTGACGACCTGCGTCACGCGAAGGTCGACCACGACGGAGGCGAAGGCGAGCGCGTCGCCGCGGGAGAGCCCGTACTCCCGCGCCATCAGGTCGAGCATCCCGTCGACTGCGATCCGCGCGGCCGTGCCGAGGTGCTCGTCGAAGCCGAAGGTCAGCCACGCGCCGTCGACGCGGGCGAGCGGCCACTCCAGCTCGAGGTCGTCGCGGACGTCGAGCGTCACCTGTGCCTCGACCGGCGCCTCGATCGCCGTGCCCGAGACCTCACCGTCGCCCTGTGCCGCGTGACCGTCGCCGGCGGAGAAGCGCGCACCCTCGACCGGGATCGGCAAGTACAGCGTCGTCCCGGCGACGAGCTCCTTGCAGTCGATGTTGCCGCCGCAGCGCCGCGGCGGGATCGTCGAATGGACGCCCGGCTCGTCGGGCGGCATCCCGAGCACGCCGAGGAACGGTGCCAGCCGGACCGAACGGCCGCCCGCGCGGCCAGTCTCCCCGTCCAGCTCCCAGTCGAGCCGGTGCCCCTCGCCGCCGAGCGTCACTCCCCAGGAGCGGGGGACGACCTCGTCGATCCGCACCGCGAGCACCTGACCGACCCGGGTGCCCTTGACCCCGATCGGCCCGGCGAGCGCATGACCGGTGTCGAGCCCTGGGCTCAGCGAGGCAAACGGCTCGTCGCGGCCGACGTCCCAGCCCGCGTTCGGCGTCGAGAAGCGGACCGAGTCGCCCGGGTCGATTTCGAGCACCGGCTCGAGCTCGCGCGAGAAGTACCCGTGCAGGACCGACGCGTCGAGCGGCAGCTCGTGCAGCACTAGAACGCGAGCAGCGAGCGTGCGGCGTCGACCACGCGCGCGACGGAAGGCATGTAGGCGTCCTCGATCTGCCAGTACGGGTACGGGACGTCGTACCCCGTGACGCGGACGACCGGGGCGCGCAGGTCGAGCAGCGCCTTCTCGGCGAGGATCGCCGCCAGCTCCGCGGCGTACCCGCACGTGCGCGGCGCCTCCTGCACGAGCACGACGCGGCCCGTCTTCGCGGCGGTCGCGAGCAGCGCTTCCTCGTCGAGCGGCTTCAGCGAGCGCAGGTCGAGCACCTCGACCGAGGCGTCGAGCTCGGCCGCCGCCTTCACGCACACCGGCACCATCGCCCCGTAGGCGACGAGCGTCACGTCCGTCCCCTCCTGCACGAGCCGCGCCTTGCCGAGCGGCACGACGTGCTCGCCGTCCGGCACGTCGCCGCGCTCGGTGCGGTAGACGAGCTTCGGCTCGAGGATCACGACCGGGTCGGGATCGCGGATGGCGGCCGCGAGCAGCCCCTTGGCGTCTGCGGGCGTCGAGGGGATCGCGACCTTGATCCCGGGCGTGTGGACGTAGTACGTCTCGGGCGAGTCGTCGTGCAGCTCGGGCGCGCGAACGCCGCCGCCGTAGGGCATCCGGATCGTGATCGGGAAGGTCATCTTGCCTCCGGTGCGCCAGCGGTAGCGGCCGACGTGCGTGATCAGCTGGTCGAGGCACGGGTACGAGAACGCGTCGTACTGCATCTCGCAGACGGGCCGGTAGCCCGCCATGCAGAGACCGACCGCCGAGCCGAGGATGCCCGCCTCGGCGAGTGGCGTGTCGACACAGCGGTCGGGCCCGAAGCGGTCGCGCAGGCCGGCGGTCGCGCGGAAGACGCCGCCCGCGCGGCCGACGTCCTCGCCCAGCACCAGCACGTCCGCGTCGCGCTCCATCTCCACGTGCAGCGCGTCGTTGACCGCCTCGACGAGATAGAGGTCAGGCACCGAGGATCCTCCGCAGCTCCGCCAGGTCGTGCGCGAACGACTCCGGGGGATTCGCGAGCGCATGCTCGAAGACCAGGCCCGGATCCGCGGGCGGCTCTGCCTCCGCGGCGGCGATCCCGGCCCGCATCACGTCGGCGGCCTCGGCCCTGATCTGCTCGTCGAGCTGGTCGTGGAGGATTCCCTGCCGCCGCAGATAGCCGGCGAAACGGCCGACGCACTCGTTCGCGCGCTCCTCCTCGACCCGCTCGAGGTCGATGTAGGCCTTCGGGTCGTCCGCGGTGGCGTGCGGCGCCGAGCGGTAGGTGACCGCCTCGATGAAGCTCGGGCCCTCGCCCGCCCGGCCCCGGGCGACCGCCTCGCGCGCCGCGTCGTAGACGGCGAGCACGTCGCCGCCGTCGACCCGGGCTCCCGGGATCCCGTAGCCCGCGGCCTTGTCGACGAGCGCCTCCGCCCGCGTCTGGGCGGAGAGCGGCGTCGAGATCGCCCACTGGTTGTTGTTGCAGAGGAGGACGAGCGGCGCGCGCATCACGGCGGCGAAGTTCGCGCCCTCGTGGAACGCGCCCTCGGAGGTCGCGCCGTCGCCGAAGAACGTCAACGCGCAGGCTCTCTCGCCCCGCAGCCGCTTCCCCCAGGCGAGTCCCGCGGCGTGCGGCACCTGCGTCGCGATCGGGACGCAGATCGAGGCGAGGTTGTAGTCGGCCGGGTTCCACCAGCCGGCGGGGTGGCCGCGCCACCAGGAGAGGATCGTCGCCGCAGGCATCCCGCGCAGGAGCCCGATCGCCGACTCGCGATAGCTCGGGAAGATCCAGTCGTCGTCGTCGAGCGCGTGGAAGGCGCCCGCCTGGATCGCCTCGTGCCCCCAGTAGATGGCGTAGGTGCCGATCCGGCCCTGGCGGTGGTAGACGACTGAGCGCTCGTCGTAGGTGCGCAGCAGGACCATCGAGCGGTAGAGCGCGAGCAGCTCCTGCTCGCCGAGACCTTCGACCTCGCCGTCCGGGATCGTGTCGCCGTCGCCGATCACGCGGCGGAGGTCGCGCTCGGCAGGGATCGTGCTCGCCATCGCGGCGGTGACTTTACCCGCTCGGGGAAGGGCCGGCGCCTGCGCGAGCGCCCGGATCGCGACCGGAGAGGAAGTCGGCGGCCGTGGGCTCGACCGGCACGTCGACCGGCGTCTCCTCACGCTCGTCGCCCGGCCGCTACATGTCGCGGTTAGCGGCCGCGTAGCGTCAGACGAGCACCGAGACGGCGTCGCGCTCGGACTCGAAGACGACCTCGGTCACGTCGCCGACGTCCTCGCCGTCGAGCTGCAGTGGCAGCGGCCGGTCGCAGCGGATCTCGATCCGGTCCTGGTCGTGCAGCTCGACGAGCGGCAGGCGCGTCCGGCCCGTGACGACGTACCGGACCGCTCCGGGCAGCGACCGGAGCCGGAAGGAGCGCGGGCCGAGGAGATCGAGCCCGCCCTCCAGCTTCGCGCCCCGCGGCAGTCTCAGCGGCAGCCGCCCGACGTAGCTGTACGGGTCGGCGTTGGCGACGAGGGCGAACGCGGCGCGGCCGTGACCCTCGACGTCGAGCGCGGGATCGAAGCGGACGCGCTTCTCGGCGAGCGTCTTCACGGCCGTCCAGGCGAAGACGGCGTCGCCCGGCCGCTTGCCGTCGGCGCTCCGGCCCCGGGCGTCCATCCTGCGCACCAGCTCCGCGTCGAGCCCGACTCCGGCGGCGAAGCCGAAGCGGCGGCCGTTCGCGCGCCCGAGCGCGATCCTGCGGGTGCGGCCGGCGGCGATTCGCCGTGCCGCCTCGACGGGGTCGCGCGGAAGCCCGAGCGCTCGGGGCAGCACGCTCGTTCCCCCGCCCGGGACGAAGCCGAGGACGGTCTCCACCCTGGCGCCGTTCAGCGCCTCGTTGAAGCCGCCGTCGCCCGAGAAGACGACGACCGCGTCGGTGTCCGCGTCCCGCACCAGTTCGCGCGCGTGCCCTGCCCGCTCGGTGAACACGGTCAGCTGCGCCCCGAGCGCCTGCGCCACGCGCGCGGCGAGCTCGGGAGTGACCTTGCTGGCGTAGGGATTGACGATCAGCGTCGTGCGCACGGCGTCATCGTCGCATGGGCGATCGGCGCTCAGCGGAGCACGAGCAACTTCAAACGTATATATGTATGACTGACAAATCAGTCAACCGGAGCCGCTCAGGTGCGCCTCGGCGTCGAATAGCCGCGGATCCCGTCGACGAGGATGGCGGCGAACGAGTCGGCGAGGGCGTCTGTGTCGCGCCCCGGCGCAAGCCACGTGTACGCCCAGTTCGCGGCCGAGAGGACGAGCAGCG
>JANPKC010000081.1:0-16407 GCA_031425855.1 Actinomycetes bacterium
TGTATGTTGGCACACGGGCGTTGAAACCGCTATCAAACACTTCTTCGCCTGCGTCCTTTCCCTGTTTATTGACGAGAACGAGGGTCTGCCTTGCCAGCACATCGTTCTGAGTCAGCGAACGAAACGATTGGGGACGAAAGTACCAGTCAACCTCATACGGCCCCGCAGCGCCGTCGTAGAGCGTCATCAGGTAATAACCGCCGGGTGGCGCGTTCTGCCACGCTTCAACCCAGAGCAGCGGCTCGCGAACGCGGGAAACGTAGTCAAGTCGCCCTCCCGCGAAGTGATCGAGGTACTCATCCCGCACGACGACGTGCAGATTCAGGCTCGCCCAAGCATCGTTCCGTGCACCCAGCCCTTCATCGTCACCCCAGCGAGCAAGGAAGGCTGCCACCACTTGTGGGTCGCCTTCCAATTGTGCGGTTAGGTCGCGCAAAAGCCGGTTCACTTCCACAAAGCGCGTACTCTGCGACGGTGCCTGGCCTTCCAGCACATTCTCAACAAGAGACATGGTAATAAATTCCTCTCTTAATCGTATGCGACCCCGCTCCAGCCTTTTCTTGACGGCAGCAATGGAGACGCCCAAAAAATCCGCGATTTCACTTTGCTTGCACCCGTCTGTGTAATACAGCGTGATCGCGGCGCGTTCCGACTCGGAGAGTGACAACAGCGCATTTTGAACGGCACGCTGCTGCTCCCGGCTCAGCAGTGCGGTGTCGGGTACCTCTGCCGAATCGAGCCGATCCGCAATCACCTCCAACGGTACCAACGGGCGACGCTGTCGAAGTACCCGGCTCGCGTGCTTGAAGACTATCTGCCTCAGCCAGCCGGGAAAGGCTGCACCGTTGCGCAAACTGCCGATTTGCTGCCAAGCGGTAAGAAAGGCTTCCTGCGCCACGTCCTCGGCATCACGCTCGCTGCGTGTCAGGGTGTAGGCATAACTGACGGCGTAGTTCTGGAACCTATGGACCAGATGGTCGAAACTTGCTGCGTCCCCGGCTTGTGCCCGCATGATGTAGTTTGTTAGCGTTGCTGTTTCACTCACAGTATAAGGCCCCATTTGCAGAGGAAAAGGTGACAATCGGCGGGGAGGTGTTTTCCAAAGCGCAGACACGGTACTCTTGTGGTATGTCTATCCTGCTCAGTAAACCGTTTCCGCTTGTCGAGAAGCAGCTAACTATAGCCGGTCGCCTATGGAACCTGACTCTTGTGGAGGATCAGAATGCCCTCATGGACAACCTGCAAACCGACGAGGACTTGGAAAACTTCCCGTACGGCCTCATGTTATGGCCCTCGGCCCTGGGCGGATGACGCGCGGGATCTGGGGGGACGACGAGCGCTATCTCGAGACGTACTGGCGCCGCTTCCCCGGCGTCTGGACGCACGGCGACTGGGCCTCGATCGACGACGACGGCTACTGGTTCCTGCACGGCCGCTCAGACGACACGCTCAACATCGCAGGCAAGCGGATCGGGCCGGCCGAGCTCGAGTCGGCCGCTCTTGACCACCCGTCGGTCGCGGAGGCGGCGGCGATCGGGGTGCCGCACGAAGTGAAGGGCGAGACCGCGTGGATCTTCGTCGCCCTGAAGCCCGGCGCCGACGAGGACGCCGACGGGATCAAGGCGGCCGTCGCAGCCTCGCTGGGGAAGGCATTCGCGCCGGAGCGCGTCCTCTTCGTCTCCGCACTCCCGAAGACGCGCTCGGCCAAGATCGTCCGGCGCGCCGTGCGGGCGAAGGCCCTCGGCGAGGATCCCGGCGACCTGTCGACCCTGGAGAACCCCGAGACCCTGGAGGAGATCGCGAATGCCGTCTAGAGCTCTGGTGACCGGAGGAGGACGCGGGATCGGCGCCGGCATCGCCCGCGAGCTGGCGGGCGACGGCTGGACGGTCACCGTCACCGGCCGCACGGCGGCGCAGGTCGAGCAGGTCGCCGCCGAGATCGGCGGCACCGCGGTCGTCGGCGACGTCTCGAAGCGCGAGGACGTCGAACGGATGCTCGCGGAGGCAGGGCCGATCGACCTGCTCGTCGCGAACGCGGGCGTGGCGTTGTGGGAGGACTCGTGGGAGACGGACCCGGACGAGTGGTGGCGGATCTTCGAGGTCAACGTGCGCGGTGCGTACCTGACCTGTCGGCTCGCCCTCCCGGGGATGATCGAGCGCGGCGGCGGGAGGATCGTGATCACCGGCAGCGGCGCCTCCTATCTCCCCGGCTCGACCTCGGGCGCGTACGGCGCGAGCAAGGCCGCGGTCGGCCGCTTCGGGGAGGTGCTCGCGCGGCAGGTGAAGGAGCACAACGTGCAGGTGTTCGTGATCAGCCCCGGGCTCGTCAACACCGAGATGACCGGCGACCAGTTCCCGGAGGACGCGCCGTGGACGCCTCCGGAGCTGGCGCCGCGGCTCGTGCTCGAGCTCGCGTCGGGCCGTTTCGACGCGCTGTCGGGCCGCTACATCCACGCCGAGCACGACCCGCCCGACGAGCTCGAGCGGCGGGTCGAACGGATCCTCGCGGAGGACCTGAACGCGATCCGGCTCCGCCGCGAGTAGACAGTGCTCTTCCGGGCCGAGCACTTCGAGCCTCTCACGGAGACCCCCTGGGACGATACGCGCGTGCGCGCGGCGATCGACAGGATCGTCGCCGACGTGGACTCGGCGTACGAGCGGCAGCCGCTGTGGCCGCCGCCGCCGGATACACCCGCCGCGCCCGGCCGGCCCGAGCCCACCCTCTACGCCGGGGCGCCCGGAGTCGCCTGGGCGCTGGACGAGCTCGGCCGGCGCGGTCACGCCGAGACGACCCTCGACCCGGCCGCGGTGGCGCTGGCGGCGCTCGAGGCGTGGCGCGAGGAGCCGGTCGTCTTCCCCGGCTACGCGGACCTGCCGCAGCGGGAGTCGTCGCTCCTCGCCGGGGAGGCGGGCGTGCTGCTCGTCGCCTGGATGTTGACCGAGCGCCCCGAGCTCGCCGACGACCTGCACACGCGGGTGCGGGCGAACATCGGCGCCGACGACCTCGACGAGCTGATGTGGGGCACGGCCGGCACGCTGCTCGCCGCGCGCGTGCTCCTCGACGGCACGGGCGACGAGCGCTGGCGGCGTGCCTGCGACGACAGCGCCGCGGCGCTCCTCGCTCGGCGGGACGCGGAAGGTCTGTGGATTCAGCGGCGGTTCAAGGAGACGCGTTCGCTCGGGCCGGTTCACGGCTTCGTGGGCAACGTCCATGCGCTCCTGACGTCGCTCGAAGGCGAGCGGGCGGAGCAGCTTCGTCGCGAGGCGAACGACACGCTCACGCGCTTCGCCGTCCGGGAGGACGGGCTCTGCAACTGGCGGCCGTCCGCCGAGGAAGGCCTGGAGCACCACCGCACCGGCGAGATCAAGGTGCAGTGGTGTCACGGCGCGCCGGGGATCGTCTCGACCGCGGCGCCGTACCTCGACGAGGAGTTGCTGCTCGCGGGCGCCGAGCTGACGTGGCGGGCGGGCGCGCACAAGGAGCAGAAGGGCGCCGGGATCTGCCACGGCACCGCAGGCAACGGCTATGCGTTGCTGGCGGCGTTCGAGCGCACGGGCGACGAGATCTGGCTCCACCGCGCACGCCGGTTCGCCGTTCATGCGCTCGCGCAGGCGGAGCGGGAGGCGCCTGCCTATTCGCTCTGGTTCGGCGCGATCGGCGTGGCGATGTTCGCGTCGGACTGCCTCGACGCGCGCTGCCGCTATCCGTTCCTGGGCTGAATCCAGGTCTGGCGGGCGACGGCGAGCGGCTCGCCGTCCGCACCGAGCAGGGCAGTGCCGGCGTGGAGCTTGCGTCCGTCCTCTCCGAGCGGCCACGCGACCACGACGCACTGCTCGCCTTCGCCGGGCAACCGCCGGATCTCGGCCGTCATCCGACCGAGCACGACCTCGCCGCGCCCAGGCCCGCCGACGGCGTAGGCGCCCGCGCAGTCGATCGCGGCCCAGACCACCTCGGGCGAGACGTCCCGGGCGGTCCACGGCGCTGCATGGACGTCGCGGCCCGCGACAGGACCGACGTGGATGCAGAGGCCGTCGTCCGGCCGCAGGCCGCACGAGAAGCACTCCGAGAAGTTCTCCCCGGCGAAGCGAACGTGGCGGGTCGTCGCCGCTTCCGCCTCGGCCAGGGTCACGGGGCCGGGCGGGTCGAGGCCCGGAGCGGCGGCCCGGGCCTCGGCGACCAGAGCGTCCCCGTCGACGAGCAACAGGCGGCCGTCCTCCTCGAGCACGGTCAGAGGCCGCTCGAGCGGGGGCGGCAGCCGCAGCGTCACCTCCGCAGGACCATCGACGAACGCGGCGAGGCGGCCGGCCGTGTAGCCGCCGTTGCCGGAGTGGAGCGGGCCGCGGTAGCGCCGCTCGATCGTGAGGGTGTTTTCGCCTGAGAGTCGCAAACCGGTAGGATCGAGGTCGATGCGGCTTGCCCTGGCCCAGATCAACGCTGTCGTCGGCGACCTGGACGGCAACCGCGAGCGCATTCTCGCCGCTCTCGGCGAGGCGCGCGGCCAGAGCGCCGAGATCGTCGTCTTCCCCGAGCTCGCCGTCACCGGCTACCCGCCGGAGGATCTTCTGCTGCGGCCGGCATTCGTGCGCGCAGCCGAGGAGTCGACGCGTTCGATCGCCGCGGCGACGACCGGGGTAATCGCCCTCGTCGGGACGCCGTGGCGCTTCGACGACGGCCTCGCGAACGCCTGCGCGGTCTGCGGCGGCGGGGAGGTGCTCACGCTCTATCGCAAGCGACTCCTGCCGAACTACGGCGTCTTCGACGAGGAGCGCTACTTCGAGCCCGGGGTCGAGCCCGTCGTCTTCGGCTACAGCGGCTGCAACATCGGCCTCACGATCTGCGAGGACATCTGGGAGCCCGGGCCCGCCGCCGATCTCGCGGCCGCCGGAGCGCAGCTTCTCGTCAACCTCTCGGCATCGCCATTCCACGCCGGCAAGGCCGAGTCGCGCGAGGCAATGCTCGCGGAGCGGGCGCGCGCGAGTGGCTTCCCGCTCGCGTTCTGCAATCTCGTGGGCGGCCAGGACGAGCTTCTGTTCGACGGCCACTCGGTCGTCCTCGACGCAGATGGCGAAGTCGTGGCGCGTGCCGCCGGGTTCGAGGAGCAGCTGCTCGTCGTCGATCTCGGCGACCGCGGAGAAGCGACCCCGTTCGACTCCGAGCTCGAGCAGATGCGAAAGGCGCTCGTGCTCGCATTGCGGGACTACGTCGGCAAGAACGGCTTCGGCGACGTCGTGCTCGGCCTTTCCGGAGGGATCGACTCGGCGCTCGTCGCGGCGCTCGCGGTCGACGCGCTCGGGCCGGAGCGGGTGCACTGCGTCTCGATGCCGTCGCGATTCTCCTCCGAGGAAACGCAGACCGACGCGCAGCGCCTCGCGGAGAGCCTGGGCTGCGACTTCCGCGAGCTGCCGATCGAGCCCATGGTCGCGGCCTTCCACGCCTCCGCGATCGGGACGACAGGACTGGCCGCCGAGAACCTGCAGGCGCGCGTGCGCGGAATGACGCTCATGTCCCTCTCGAACGAGCACGGCTGGCTCGTGCTCGCGACGGGGAACAAGTCGGAGCTGTCGGTGGGCTACTCGACGCTGTACGGCGACCTCGCCGGCGGCTTCGCGCTGATCAAGGACGTCTACAAGACGGACGTCTTCAGGCTTGCGCGGTACCTGAACGAGCGCGCGGGACGGGAGTTGATCCCGGCGTCGATCATCGAGCGGCCGCCGTCGGCCGAGCTGCGCGCCGACCAGCGGGACCAGGACTCGCTGCCACCCTACGACGAGCTCGACCCGGTGCTGGAGGCGTACGTCGAGCTCGACCGCTCGCGCGAGGAGCTGCTCGCCGAAGGGCACGCCCCGGAGACCGTGGAGCGGGCGCTCGCGCTGATCGACCGGGCCGAGTACAAGCGCCGGCAGGCGCCGCCGGGCGTGAAGCTGCGGCCGAAGGCGTTCGGCCGCGACCGGCGGACGCCGATCACCAACCGCTGGAAGGGTTGACATGGTCGATCGGTAAGTTTATACTTACGGTAAGTGGGTACGAACGGCATAGTCCTCGACGCGCTCGGTGACTGGACGCGGCGGCAGATCTTCGACGCGCTGCGGGGCGGCCCCCGCTCGGTCGGGGAGCTCGCGGCCCGCGTGCCCGTGAGCCGACCCGCCGTGTCGCAGCACCTGCGGGTGCTGAAGGACGCGGGCCTCGTCGTCGACCGGAAGGACGGCGCCCGACGCATCTACAGCGTCGACCCGAACGGGCTGGCCGGCATCCGTGCGTACTTCGACAGCTTCTGGGACGAGGCGCTCGGGCGTTTCGCCGCAGAGGCGCGAAAGGAGCGAGAATGAGCACGACTGTGGTGGAGGCGATCCGCAAGACCGTCCTCGTCGACTTCACGCCCGAGGAGGCCTTCGACCTCTTCACCGCCCAGATCGCCTCGTGGTGGCCGGTGGGGACGCACTCCTACGGCGGCGACAGCGTCAAGGAGGTCGTCCTCGAGCCCGGGGTGGGCGGCCGGCTCTACGAGGTGACGGCGGACGGCGAGCAGGACTGGGGCAGCGTGCTCGCCTGGGAGCCGCCGACGCGGCTCGTGATCGACTGGCAGATCGGCGACGCCCGCGGCACCGAGGTCGAGGTCACGTTCTCGCCCGAGGGCCCGGGAAGCCGCGTCGTGCTCGAGCATCGCGGCTTCGGAGGCGCCGACCCGCGCGGGCGCTACGCCGACGGTTGGGACGTCGTGCTCGCGCCCTTCGTCGAGACGGCGTCGAAGAAGGCCTGAAACCAGCGCAGCCGCTCGTCCCACGGCACCGCCGCATTGGCGGGAGACGTCGACGGGAGCACGAAGAGCGCCGTCTCGGCGACGCGGCGCTCCTGCAATCCGAGCTCGGGCCGGTCGCCGAAGGCGCCGCGGTAGGCCTCCTTGCCGACGAAGCCGAGCGCGCGCGGCCGCAGCTCGAGCGCGATCCGCTCCAGCCGCTCGGCCGCGCCGGCGAAGTCGCCCCTGCGGAGGTCGCCCGATCCGGGAGTCGTGCGGTAGGCGGCGTTGGTGACGCCGATCCCGAGCTTCAGCAGCTCGAACTGCTCCTCAGGCTCGTAGAGACGCGGCGTGAAGCCCGCTGCATGGAGCAGCCGCCAGAAGTCGTTGCGCGGATTCGCGAAGTGCGCGTTCGCGGCGGCGGAGACGCGGCCCGGGTTGATCCCGCAGAAGAGCGCCGTCAGGCCGGGGCCGAGGACGTCCGGGACGTCCGAGTCAGGCTGCTTCGGGTTCCCGGGAATCGAGCTTGTCTTCGAACAGGGCACGGAGCAGCTCGCCGGAGACGGGCGTCTCGTAGCGCGGGCGCCGCGGCTCGACGCTGATCACCTTCACGCCGTCCTCTCCCCGCCACCCGTAGCACCGGGCGTAGCACTCGGCCTCGCTCAACGTTCGGAGCCGTTGCATTGCCCGCACCGTAAGCGGCGGACCGGACGACATCAGCCCTCGATCGTGAGGAACGGCTCGAGCCGTCCGGCGAGGATGCGGGCGTCGAACGCCTCTGCCGGGGCGAGCACGCCGGTCCCCCGCGCCTCTCCCGCGATCAGCGCCTGGGCGCCGACGACGATCAGGCGCGCCGTCAGGCCGTAGACATCCGTGCCGCCGAGGACAGCGCGCCCTTCCCCTCCGGCGCCGCGCGCCTCCGCCACGACGGTGAAGCGGCTCCTGCGCCGCGACTCCTCCGACGGCCCGGCCGGGCCGAGGCGGGAACCGAGGCGGACGAAGGGAGCGGCAAGCCATCCGAGCCCACCCGCCTTCGCGGCGAGCGCTGGCGCCTGGATGTAGGAGCGGACGTTGCGGACGTCCGTGTGCCGCGGCACGGTCAGGGGCTCCGTGCCGCTCCATTCGACGACCGTGCGCTCGCCGAACGGGAAGCGCATCCTCCGCGTGGTCGCGCCGAACCGGGAGTCGACCAGCCGGCCGTCCTCCCACGCGACCTGGCCCTGGCCCATCACGCGCCCGATCGTCCGCCGCGTGCCGCGGCTCGTGCCGACGCCCTTGACGGAGTAGGCGACGACGATCTCGTCCAGCGGGCCTTCGACCTGCTCGGCCGCCAGCCGGGCGGCGAGATCCCCGGGGACATAGTCGAAGCCGAACGCGGGCAGCAGCGCGGCGTCGTACTCCTGGTTCACCAGCTCGTGGAGGAGCCGGACGAACTCCTGCTCTCCGGTCGTGTCGAGATAGTGCGCGCCGGCGTCGATCGCCGCCCAGACGGGCTGGACGCCGAGCTCGAGGAACGGCCCGGCGAGCGACGCGACCACCGAGGCGCCCTCGAACGCCGCCGCCAGAGCCTCCCGATCGCGGGCGTCCGCGACGTGCACCTCCTCCCCGGTGCGCGCCAGCGCCTCGAGCGCCGCGCGCCGGCGCCCGACGAGGCGCACTTCCAACCCGGCGCGCCGCGCCTCGTCGAGTACGAGGCGGCCGGTGTAGCCGGTGACGCCGAGGATCGCGAGCGCCATGGCGCGAGTGTAGGTTGCGGCCGTGGCCACGCAGGCGAAGACCTTCTCCTACGCCGTCTCGCTCGACCGCGACGGGGCCGTGTCGAGCAGCGAGGGCGGCTCGACCTTGCCGCACGAGGAGGCATGGTCGCCGGAGCACCTCGTGCTCGCGGGGCTCGCGCGCTGCACGCTGACGAGCCTCGACTACCACACGCGCCGCGTCGAGATCGCGAGCGGGGGCAGCGCCGCCGCGAGCGGCGAGGTGACCCAGCGGACGACCGACGGGCGCTATGCCTTCGTGCGGATCAGGGTCGACGTGGACGTCACGCTCGACCCCGCCCCCGCCAACGTCCGCGAGCTGCTCTCGAAAGCGGAGCGCGACTGCTTCGTGGGCGCGTCGTTGACCGCGAAGCCCCGCTACCGCTGGACCGTCAACGGCGAGGAAGTGGCGTGAGCGCGACGCTGCTCGACGTCCAGGCCGTCCGCGACCGCTACTCGGCGCTCGACCGCGGGCTCGCGTTCTTCGACGGGCCGGGCGGGACGCAGTGCCCGGACGAGGTGATCGACGCGATCGCCCGCTATCTCCGCGAGGACAACGCGAACATCGGCGCGCCGTACGAGACGAGCATGCGGACGGTCGAGCTGATCGAGCGCGCCCGCGCCGCTGCCGGCCGGTTCCTCTCCTGCCACCCCGACGAGGTCGCGTTCGGCCAGAGCATGACCTCCCTCAACTTCCTGCTCACGCGGGCGCTCGGCCGACGGCTCGAGCGCGGCGACGAGATCGTCTGCACGCGGCTCGACCACGACGCGAACGTGTCGCCGTGGCTCGCCCTCGCCGAGGACATCGGCGTCGTCGTCCGCTTCGCCGGCCTCCACGACGACCTCTCGCTCGACCTCGACGACCTCGAGGCGCAGCTGTCCGACCGCACGCGCGTCGTCGCCTTCCCGGTGGCGTCGAACGCCGTCGGGACGACACCGGACGTCGCGAGGATCGTCCAGCTCGCGCACGGCGCCGGCGCGCTCGCCTGGGCCGACGCCGTCCACTACGGGCCGCACGGGCGGATCGACGTCTCCGGCTGGGACGTCGACGTCCTGCTCTGCTCGCCGTACAAGTTCTTCGGCCCGCACATGGGAATGGCGTTCGGCAAGCGCGAGCTGCTCGAAGGCCTGAGGCCGTACAAGGTGCGCCCTTCCGACGATCATCCGGTCGGGAACCGCTTCCAGCACGGGACGCAGCAGCACGAGCTGCTCGCCGGCTTCCTCGCAGCAGTCGAGTACGTCGAGTCGCTCGGCTGGGAGGCGATCGTCGCCCACGAGACGCAGCTCGGGCAGCGCTTCCTCGACGGCCTCCCGGACGCCGTCAAGCTCTACGGGCTGCGGTCGATGGAGGGCCGCGTGCCGACGTTCGCGTTCAACCTGCCCGGACGCTCGTCCGAGCAGGCCGCGACCGAGCTCGCGGCGCGGCAGATCGCGGTCTGGTGGGGCGACTACTACGCCGTCGAGGTCATGAAGCTGCTCGGCCTCGAGGGAACGGGCGCGGTGCGGGCGGGCTTCGTGCACTACAACACCGCCGACGAGGTCGACCGGCTGCTGACGGTGCTCGACGAGCTGTGCTGAGCGTCGTCGAGCTGCTGCAGGAGCTGCTCCGGTTCGATACGACCAATCCGCCCGGCAACGAGACCGCGTGCATCGAGCTCGTCCGCGCGCAGCTCGAGGAGGCGGGCTGCGAGACGACGATCTACGCGAAGGATCCTTCGCGCCCCAACCTCGTCAGCCGGCTGCCCGGCGGCAGCGCGCCGCCGCTGCTGCTCCAGGGCCACGTCGACGTCGTCACGACGGCGGGCCAGGACTGGACGCACCCGCCCTTCGAGGCACGGATCGAGGACGGGCACATCTGGGGCCGCGGCGCGCTCGACATGAAGGCCGGCGTCGCGATGCTCGTGCACGCATTCGTGCGTGCGAAGCGCGAGGGCGTCCGGCTGCCCGGCGATCTCGTCCTCGTCGTGCTCTCCGACGAGGAGGCCGGCGGCGACCTCGGGGCGCGCTTCCTCGTCGAGGAGCACCGGGAGCTGTTCGAGGGAATGCGTTACGCGCTGGGCGAGTTCGGCGGCTTCACGCTCCACCTCGGCGGCAGGCGCTTCTATCCGATCCAGGTGGCGGAGAAGCAGATCTGCTGGCTGAAGGCGACGGTGCGCGGGCCCGGCGGGCACGGCGCGATGGTGCAGCGCGGCGGCACGGTCGCGCGCCTCGGCAGGCTCCTGCGCGACCTCGACCGGATGCGGCTGCCGGTGCACGTGACGCCGGTGGTGCGCGAGTTCGTCGAGCGGATCGCCGCCGAGCTGCCGCGGAAGGAGGCGACCGTGATGCGGTCGCTGCTGAAGCCGCGGCTGACCGACACGGCGCTGCGGCTGCTGGGCGAGCGCGGCGCGACGATCGAGCCGATGCTGCGCAACACCGTCAACGCGACGATCATCCGCGGCGGCGCCAAGATCAACGTCGTCCCCAGCGAGATCGAGCTGGAGCTGGACGGGCGCGCGCTCCCCGGCCACTCGCCGGACGACCTGATCGCCGAGGTACAGGCCCTCGTCGGCGAGGACGTCGAGATCGAGCTGGTGCGCCACGATCCCGGCCCGTCCGAGCCGGACGTCGGCCTCTTCGAGACCCTGGCCGGGGTGATCCGCGAGCTCGACCCGGAGGGGATCCCGGTGCCGCTGCTCCAGATCGGCGTCACCGACGGCCGCTTCTTCTCCCGCGCAGGCGTCCAGACCTACGGGTTCCTGCCGATGCGGCTGCCCGAGGAGTTCCAGTTCGCGAAGCTGATCCACGCGGCGGACGAGCGGATCCCCGTCGACGCGCTCGAGTTCGGCGCCGAGGCGGTCTGGCGCGCCGTGCAGAGGTTCCATTGAGGATCCTCGTCCTCGGTGGAACGAAGTTCCTCGGGCGGGCGTTCGTCGAGGCGGCGCTCGCGCGCGGGCACGAGCTGACGCTCTTCAACCGGGGCGAGACGAACGCCGGTCTCTTCCCCGACGTGGAGCAGCTGCGCGGCGACCGCGCCGGCGATCTCGCCCCGCTGCGGGCGCGGGGCTGGGACGCCGTCGTCGATACCTCCGGCTACGTTCCGTCGGTCGTGTGCGCGTCCGCGGCGCTGCTGCACGACACCAGCCTCTACGTCTTCGTCTCGAGCGTCTCGGTCTACGCCGACTTCGGCGCCGGGCCGACCGAGGAGAGCGCCTGCGCAAAGCTCGGCGAGGCGTCGGCCGACGAGCTCGCGGACGACTACTCCAACTACGGCGCCCTGAAGGCGCTCTGCGAGCGGGCGGTCTCGGAGGTCTTCCGCGAGCGCAGCCTGATCGTCCGGCCGGGGCTGATCGTCGGCCCGCACGACCCGACGGGACGCTTCACCTACTGGGCGCGCCGGCTCCAGCGCGGGGGCGAGATCCTGGCGCCGGGCCCTCCGGAGCAACCGACCCAGTTCATCGACGTCCGCGACCTCGCCGAGTGGCTCGTCCAGTGCGTCGAGCGCCGCGTCACCGGCGTTTTCAACGCGACGAACGAGGGCGTCCCGTGGGGAGAGCTGCTCACGGGCGCGGACGTGACCTGGGTCTCCTCCGAGCACCTGGCCGAGCACGGCGTCGGCGAGTGGATGGAGCTGCCCCTCTGGATCGCCGACCCGGCCTGGGCGGGCATGCACCGCACCCAGGTCGGCAGGGCCGTCAACGCGGGACTGCGCTTCCGTCCGGTCGCGGAGACGCTCGCAGGCGCGGCCGAGGCGCCCGAGGTCGAGGGTGTCGGGCTGACGCCTGAGCGCGAGGCCGAGCTGCTGGCCGCATGGCACGAGCGCGCCTGAGGACGACCACCGGAGTCGGGCTCAGTCGTGGGCGTCCCGCGCGGCCTTCCAGCGCGGGTCGTCCCAGCGGATCATGTCCGGATCGACCCCGCGAGCCTGCGCGAGGTCCAGCGTGAGCAGGTGGAACGGGACGATGTCGACGACGGGGTGCCTCATCGGCAGCAGCGTCACGTCGCAGCCGAGGATCTCGAGCGCGGCCACGGCCTGCGCGGCGCGCGCGGCGGCGCGGCCCGCGCCCTCGAGCACGAAGCAGCGAACGTCCTCGTCGATCGCTGCGAGATGCCCGTGCAGGAGCTCCTCCAGCCGGTGCGCCTCGGCGGCGACGTGCACACCCTCGCGGAGCTTGAGCGCGGCCTCCTGGGCCGTCGGCCAGTCGCGCCCGGCGCCCGTGATCACGAAGCGCCGATGATCTGAGACGGGCAGGCGCTCGCCGGCAAGGCGCTCGGCGACGGCGGCCGGGAGCCAGGAGACGTCCTCGCCGCGCAACGCCGCCAGCGTCGCCACCGCGCAGGTGTAGGAAACAGTGTGGCAGTAGCTCTCCTCGACCTCGGGAGTCGCCACGATCACCTCGTCGCAGAGAGCGGCGATCGGGCCTTCGGGCTTCGCGGTCACGAGCCACTTCGTCCCGCCGAAGGCTTGCGCAGCCTCGAGCGTCAGCGGCGTCTCGCCCTCGTGGCTGACGAGCACGAGCACGTCGGCCTCGGGCGGGGTCAGCACCGCCTCGAGCGCGTCGACCCCGTTACCGCTCGTCTGCGCCGCGTGAAAGGACGTCCCGCAGCCGACGGCGGCGACCCGGCCTTCCGGCAGCCGCAGCGCGGTCGGCACCTGCGCCAGCCACTCGGGCTGCGCAGCGACAGCTTTCTCCATCTTCTCGCCGGCCATGGGTGCGTCTATATCAGTGTGCCTCTATACCATGACCGGCGATGGGGGTCTTCGAGCGCCACTCGCTGTCGAACGGCCTGCGCGTGCTGACGGCTCCGATGCCGCATGCGCAGTCGGTCTCCTGCTTCGTCATGCTCGCGGCCGGATCGCGCTACGAGACCGCGGAGACGAACGGGATCGCGCACTTCGCCGAGCACATGTTCTTCAAGGGGACGGAGCGGCGTCCGACCGCGCGCGACATCGCGGGCGAGATCGACTCGATCGGCGGCGAGTTCAACGCCTTCACCGGCAAGGAGTACACGGGCTACTACGTCCGCTGCGCCGCCGAGACCCGCGACACGGCGCTCGACGTCCTCGTCGACATGCTTCGCAACTCCCGCTTCGACGCCGACGAGATCGAGCGCGAGAAGGGCGTGATCATCGAGGAGATGAACATGTACTTCGACACCCCGCGCGACTTCATCGGCGGCGTCTACGAGACGCTCCTCTACGGCGACCAGCCGCTCGGCTGGGACATCATCGGCCGCAAGGAGACCGTGCGCGGCGCGACCCAGCAGACCTTCCACGACTACACGAGCACCTGGTACCGACCCGACCGGATGGTCGTCGGCGTCGGCGGGCAACTGGGCGACGGGTTGCAGGAGAGGCTCGAGGAGCTGCTCGGCGATCTCCCACAGGCCGAGACGGGGGCGCCCGAGCCGTGGCAGCCGGCGGGCAACGGGCGCGTCAAGGTGCACACGAAGCAGTCGGACCAGGCGCATCTCGTCCTCGGCCTCCGCAGCCGGCCGCTCGTCGACCCCGACCGTTACGTCCTGCAACTGCTCGCGACCGTGCTGGGCGGGGGGATGTCGTCGCGCCTCTTCACGGAGGTGCGGGAGCGGCGCGGTCTCGCGTACTACGTCCATGGCACGAACCACGCGTACACCGACGCCGGCTCGCTCTACGCGCAGGCGGGCGTCGACATCAACCGGATCGACGATGCCGTGACGACGATCGTCGAGCAGTTCCGGCTGCTGGCCTCGGAGCCGGTGCCGTCCGACGAGCTCGAGAAGGCCCGTAACTTCGCCAAGGGCCGTTTCGTGCTCCAGCTCGAGAGCCCACACGGGACGATCATGTTCGGCCTTCGCCGCGAGGTGCTCGAAGGCCGCGCCGAGGAGCCGCAGGCCGTGCTCGACGCGCTCGACGCCGTCACCGCCGAGGACATTCAGCGCGTCGCGCAGGAGCTCGTCGACGACGGGTCGTATCTCGCCGTGATCGGCCCGTTCGACGACGCGGCGCGGTTCGAGAAGCTGCTGGCCTAGCCCCCGTCGAGGGCGCGCCGGGCCTCCGCGACCGCCTCGCGCGCATGCTCGATCGCGGCCGGATTCCCCGGGTCCCGCTCGCGGACGCCGAGCGCCCGCTCGAAGAGGTCGAGCGCCTGCTCGTGCTCCTCGGCGTCGAAGTGCTCCCAGCCGAGGTTGTTGAGGAGCGGTCCCTCCCAGTAGGCCGCCGCCTCGGATCTCCCGGCCAGCTCGAGCCCGCGGTTCGTCCAGCCGACGAAGCCGTCGCGGTCGGGCGCGGCCAGGGCGGCCATGTGCGCGGCGTCGCCCGCGAGCCAGTCCTCCCCTGCCTCGACCGCCGCTGCGAACGCACGCTCGAAGAGCGGCAGCGCCGCCTCCTTGTCGCCCGCGGATCGGCGCAGCCGGCCGCGCTCGAGGTCGACACGGATCCGGACGCGCGGATCCTCCTCCAGCACCTCGTCCAGCAGCCTGTCGCCGCCCTCGTAGTCCTCGCGCAGCCCTTGCACGCGCGCGAGCTGTGTCAGCGCCTCGGCCCGGAGAGCGCGGAAGCGCGCCTCGGTCGCGTCGAGGTCGTCGAAGTCCCAGAGCGGTCGCAGCGGGTCGCTCATCGTCCCGTCGTGGAGAAGTGCTGGTAGTCGCCGAACGACGCTCCCCACGTCCAGCCGGCGGCGGTGAAGGCGCGGACGAGCACGCCGGCCTGGACCGCCATCCCCTTGCGGTAGCGGCTCCGGTCGAGGTACGCGCGCCCGGCGGGCGGCGACACCGTCGAGCCGCGGACGTAAGGGTTCTCGACCGGATTGACGTCGATCGCCTCGCCGTACGCGTGCATCGACCAGCGCGAGGTACCGCCGACGAAGCGGCAGTTGAACCCGGATGTGTTGTCCGCGGCCATCGAGGCGTCGTCGCTGCCGCGGTACGCAGAGACCGGCTGCAGCCGCCGGAGCGGGAACCTCGCCTGCCAGAGCGTCCGGAAGACGGTCACGAGCCCGGGCGCAACGCGCTTCGAGACGACGATCCGGCCCGCGCGCGGCGTGCCGTCGAAGCCCCAGTACGAGACTGCGACGGTGCGCAGCTGCGACGGCCCGACGGGACAGCCGTCACGGTACGAGTGACGAAGGTCGGCCCAGCGCACGGGCTCGACCGTCCCGCTGAAGACGGGCGCGGCCGCGGGACTTTGTGTGACTGTCACACTAAGTCCCGCCAGCGCGGCCACGGCGAGCGGCGCGAATCGCATCGGCGCAATCTACTCTGGAACCGTGCTCGCCCTCGCCGTCCTCGCCTCCTCGCTCGCCGCCGCGTGCCCGTCGAACCTCGCCAACGGCCTCGACACGCCGGCTGCCGCGAAGCAGCTCGTCACGGTCGAGGCGAAGGTGGCGCGGACCACGTACGCCGAGCTCCGCACCTGGCGGCGCGCCGGCGGCTGCTGGCTCGCGGCCGCAGGGCCGTACACGGCGCGCCTCGGCAAGAACGGGCTCTCGGCGAACCGGCGCGAGGGCGACGGCACGACCCCGACCGGCACCTACCGGATCGGCCGCACGATGTACGGCAACGAGGCGAACCCCGGCGTGCGCTTCCGCTACCGCCGCCTCCGCTGCGGCGACTGGTGGGACGAGGATCCGTCCTCGCCGAGCTACAACTCCTTCCAGCACGTGGCCTGCGGGAAGAAGCCGCCGTTCGCCGGGCTGAGCGAGGGCATGTGGCAGCAGCCGCGGCCCTACCCCTTCCTCGCGGTGGTCGAGTACAACATGCGGCCGACCGTCCCGGGCAAGGGCTCGGGGATCTTCCTGCACGCCCAGACCGGCGGGCCGACGATCGGCTGCATCTCGCTCAGGAAGGATCAGCTGCGGTCCGTGCTGCGCTGGCTACGGCCGGACGCCGCGCCCGTGATCGCCATCGGGACCACGAAGCAGCTGCGCAGATAGTCGAGGGTGCGGAGGGGGCGGTCGGCG
>JANPKC010000082.1:0-17719 GCA_031425855.1 Actinomycetes bacterium
CCCCGCGACAAAGCTGCGGCACCATTCCCTCGGCGCCCTCGACGCGCGGGCCGGGGACGTTCGGGAAGCGGAACTGCAGCGGCTCGCGGCCCGGCTGGCACACCCACGCCTGGCCCGTCTCCTGGCTACGGGCGGCGGCGAGCGCTGCCTGCGCGATCTGCTCCGGCTCCATCAGCGGGAAGCCCGCCGCATCGAGCTCGGCCTGTGCGGGTGCGGTCATCGGCGTGCGGACGATGCCGGGATTGACCAGGTTGATCCTGATCCCACGCGGCTCCAGCACCTCGGCCTGAGAGCGCGCATAGCCGACGACGGCGTGCTTGGTCAGTGCGTAGAGCGGATCGGACGCCATCGGGATCAGTCCGGCGAGCGACGCGGTGACGACGAAGGCGCTGCCGCTGCGCATCTTCGGCGCCAGCGCCGCAACGCCGAAGACGACGCCGTCGACGTTGACGCCGAGGATGCGCCGGTAGTCGTCGATCGTCCCGTCTCCCTTGGCGAGCACCCCGGCGTTCAGGCAGACGAGGTCTGCGGGGGCGACATCGAGCCACGCCTGCGGGTCGGCCACGTCGAAGCCGCTCGTGAGGTCGAGCCCCCGCACCGTCGCCCCGCCAGCTTCGAGCGCAGCGACGAGCGCGCCGCCGATCCCGCCCGCCGCCCCGGTCACGATCGCGGTCTCAGGGAACAAGGACGACCTTTCCCGTCGACCTGCGCGAGCCGATCAGCTCGAGCGCCTCGTTCGCCTGCTCGAGCGGGAACTCGGCTCCGACGACGGGATGGAGCGCGCCGCGACGCCAGAGCGCGAGCAGCTCGCGCACCTCCTCCCGAACGAGCTCGGGCCGGAACCCCATCAGCCTGCCGAGGTAGAAGCCCTGGACGCCGACGTTCCTGCCCACGAGCCGCGCCGGGTCGACGGGCTCCCACGTCCCGCCCGCGAAGCCGATCCCGATCGCCACCCCGAGCGGGCGCAGCGCCTCGACGCACGACGCGAAGACCGGCCCGCCGACCGGGTCGAAGGCGACGTCGATGTCGTCGAGCTCGCCGATCTCGTCATACGAGACCGTGCGCTGGGCGCCGAGCTTCCGCGCCAGCTCCAGCTTCTCCTCCGACCCCGCGGCGGCCGTGACCGTGGCGCCGCAGAAGGCCGCCACCTGGAGAGCGGCAGTGCCGACACCACCGGCGGCGGCGGTCACGAGCACGTTCGAGCCGGGATGGATGCGCGCCTGCCGCGTCATCGGGATCCAGGCGGTCAGGTACGTCGTCAGGAACGCCGCGCCCGCGGCGTAGCTCGCCCCGGCCGGGAGGTCGAACACCCACTCGTCCTCGACCGCCACCCGCTCCGCATAACCGCCGCCCGAGAGACGCGCGAACGCGATCACCCGTCGCCCGCCGACGTCTCCCGCGACCTCGTTGCCGAGGATCGCCGGCAACGCCGGCGGCTGCGGGTACATCCCGTTCGTAATCAGGACGTCCGCGAAGTTGATCCCGGCCGCCCGTACCTCGACGAGCGACTGACCCTCCGTAGGCTCCGGCTCGGGCACGTCCTCCACGGAGAGCGGCTGCCCCGTCTCGTGGAGGACGGCCGCCTTCATCGTCCGGTGAACTCGGGCTGGCGCTTCTCGAGGAACGCGACGACGCCCTCGGCGCCGTCCTCGCTGCCGATGCACTTGATGAAGCCCTGCGCCTCGCGCCGCATCCCCTCCGAGAGCGGCAGGTCGCGCGTCTCCGACGCGAGCTGCTTGATCACGCCCATCGCGTGCGGCGAGCGCTGCGCGAGCGTCCGCGCCAGTTCCAGCGCCGACTCCAGCAGCTCGGCGCGGGGGACGGCCTTCTCGACGAGGCCCCAGTCGTACGCCTGCGAGCCCGAGATCGGGTCGCCGCTGAGGTTGAGCAGCAGCGCCCGCCCGTGCCCGACCAGGCGCGGCAGCCGCTGGGTGCCGCCGCCGCCCGGGATCAGGCCGAGCTTGATCTCCGGCTGGCCGAGTTGCGCGTCCTCGGCCGCGATCCGGATGTCGCAGGCCATCGCGAGCTCGAGCCCGCCGCCGAGGCAGTAGCCGTGGATCGCGGCGATCACGGGCGTCCGGCCGGCGTCCATCCGTGCCGCGAGCTTCTGGATCCCACGCGCGCTTCCGCTCTCTGCGGCCTCCTCGATCTGCTCGCGCATCGCCGGGAACTCGGTGATGTCGGCGCCGGCGACGAATGCCTTCTCGCCCTCGCCGCCGAGGATGATCGCGCGCACCTCGTCGTCGCGGTCGAGACGGTCGTACTCCTCCTCCAGCTCCTCGAGCAGCTGCGAGGAGAGCGCGTTCACGGGTGGGTGGTCGAGGGTGAGGACCGCGACGCGCCCATCCTGTCTGACCTTGACGTACTCAGCCATCTGTCTCCTTCATCGGGGTCCCATGCGAAGTGCCCCGTCGAGACGGATCACCTCGCCGTTCAGGTACTCGTTCTCGACGATGTGCTTGACGAGCGCCGCGAAGTCCTCGGCGCGGCCGAGCCGCTTCGGGAACGGGATCTGCGAGGTGAGGCTCTCGCGGATGTCGTCGCGCATCGGGCCGAGCATCGGCGTGTCGGACGGCCCCGGCGCGATCGTGACGACGCGGATCCCCTTCGACGCCAGATCGCGAGCGACCGGCAGCGTCATCCCGGCCACACCGGCCTTCGACGCGGAGTACGCGGCCTGGCCGATCTGGCCGTCGAAGGCCGCGTTCGAGGCCGTGTTGACGATCACCCCGCGCGTGCCCTCTTCGTCAGGCTCGCCCTCGGCGATCTTGGCGGCCGCGAGCGAGAGCACGTTGAAGGTGCCGATCAGGTTGACCTCGACGATCCTGCGGAAGCGGTCGAGCGGGAAGCCGACGACGCGGGCGCCGCCGCCGATCCCGGCGCAGTTGACGGCGCCGTGCAGCTCGTCGCACGAGTCGACGACCGCCTGCACCGCGTTCCCGTCGGTCACGTCCGTCTCGGGCAGGTCGGCGATCACGACCGTCGCGCCCTCGCGCTCGAGCATCGCCGCGGTCGCCTCGCCGAGGCCGGAGCGGCCGCCGGTGACGACGAACGTCTTCCCCTGGATCCGCACCTAGCCGACCGGCTCCTTGGCGAACTGCTCCCGCAACGCGGTCTTGCGGAACTTGCCCACGGCCGTCTTCGGGATCTCCTGCACGAACTCGAACGCGTCCGGCAGCCAGAACTTGGCGAAATCGGGCGCGAGGAACTCGCGCAGCTCGTCCGGCGTCGCCTTCTGCCCCTCGCGGAGCACGCAGACCGCGAGCGGCCGCTCGTCCCACTTCTCGTGCGGGATCGCGATCACGGCCGCTTCCGCGATCGCGGGATGCGCCATCAGCGCGTTCTCCAGGTCGACGGACGAGATCCACTCGCCGCCCGACTTGATCACGTCCTTCGAGCGGTCCTTGATCATCACGTAGCCGTTCGGGTGGAACGACGCGATGTCGCCCGTCTTGAACCAGCCGTCGGCGGTCCAGCGCTCGGCCTGCTCCGGCGTGTCGTAGTAGGCGGAGGCGACCCAGGGGCCGCGCACCTCGAGCTCGCCCATCGCCTCGGTGTCCCAGGGGATCTCCTTGCCGTCGTCGCCGGTCGCCCGCAGCTCGACGAACGGGAGCGGCAGGCCCTGCATCGCGACGACGTCCAGCTGCGTCTCCTCGTCGGCGTCGCGGAACTCGCCGACGTAGTCGGAGGCGGTCGCGAGCGGGGACGTTTCGGTCATCCCCCAGCCGTGGACCACCGTCTTGCCGTGGCGCTGCCGGAAGCCGGCGATCATCGCCCGCGGCGCCGCCGAGCCGCCGACGAGCATGTACTGCAGCCTCTCCAGGTTCCAGCGGTCGGGCTCCTTGTCGAGCATGCCGAGGATCCCCATCCAGATCGTCGGCACGCCGGCGGTGATCGTCACTCCCTCCTGCTCGAAGTCGTCGAGCAGCGTCTCCGGGTCGAGGAACGGCCCCGGGAAGACGAGCTTCGCGCCGACCATCAGGCAGGTGTACGGATAGCCCCACGCGTTTGCGTGGAACATCGGCACGACCGGCAGCATCGTCTCGGCCTCGGTCACGTGCAGGCCGAGCGGCGCGACGAGCGCCTGCCCGAGCGTGTGCAGGACGGCCGAGCGGTGCGAGTAGAGGACGCCCTTCGGCATCCCGGTCGTGCCGCTCGTGTAGCACATCGCCGCCGCGGAATCCTCGTCCATGCCCGGGTCCTCGTACGCGTCGGGGTCGGCGCCGGCGAGCAGCTCCTCGTAGCCGTCCTCGACGACGAAGACGTGCTCGATCGGGGTCTTGTCCGCGAACTGCTCCCAGAGCGGCAGCAGCGAGCGGTCGACGATCACGGCCTTGTCGCCCGCGTGCGTGGCGATGTAGCCGAGGTCGTTCGGGTGCAGGCGCAGGTTCAGGGTGTGCAGGACGTAGCCGCCGCTCGGGATCCCGAGGTACGCCTCCAGGTGCTGATAGTGGTTCCAGCAGAGGGTGGCGACCCGGTCGCCGGGCTCGAGGCCGATCCCCTTCAGGGCCACGGCGAGCTGCCGCGCCCGCTTGCCGAAGTCGGCGAACGTGTAGCGGTGGAAGCTCCGGTCCGGCATCCGCGTCACGATCTCCCGGTGCGGGAAGTACGTCTCCGCGCGCCTGAGGATCGTCGGCAGCGTCAGCTGGAAGTCCATCATCAGGCCCTTCACTGAGTCCCCTCTCCGATGCCGGCCGAGCCGGCATCTCCGCTCCTGGGCGGCTCCGTCGAGCCTACGCCGCCCGGCTCCTTTCCGAGGTTGATCCGGCGTTCCAGATCCTCGTCGCTCATGACGTGCCCGTCGCGCTCGACGTAGCCGTCCTTGCCGCCGACGACGAGCATCACCAGCTCGTCGTCGCCGACGCTCTCGATCCGCCGTGGCGTCGTCGACTCGACGTGGAAGAGCCCGCCGGGGCCGATGACCCGCTCCTCGCCCTCGACGTGCACCTTCGCCGTCCCGCTGTGGACGAAGTACAGCTCGTCCTGCTCGTCGTGGTAGTGGCTGATCCCCTCGTAGTGGGGCGGGTAGACGACGCCGTTGACGCCGAACGCCGTGATCCCGAGCGGCTTGCGGATCTTCCGGAACCCCGGTCCCTCGCCAAGCTCGTCGAGCGAGCTGAACGCGTAGGTCATGCTGCCCTCCTCGGCATGTCGGTGTAGACCCGCTCGCCCTTGAAGCGGCGCGAGACGGGATCCCAGGGGAAGAAGATCGCGTTCCGCCACGTCATCGTCTCGCCGGTCGGCTCGTTGTCGAGCCATTTCGCCTCGTGGGTGCCGGTGACGATCGCCTCCTCGACGACGCCCTGCGGGCCGATGACGATGTTCTGCAGCTCGAAGAGGATGTCCGGGAACGCGGTCAGCAGCTCGGTGTAGAAGCGGGCCGCGCCCTCGTGGCCGTGCCAGGAGACGTCGTCGGGGTAGACCGTGTAGACGCAGTCGTCGGACAGCGTCGCGAGCAGCCCTTCGATCGAGCGGTTGTCCTCGGCCTTCGAGTGCTCCTTCCAGAGCTCGCGGATCTCGTCGAGCTCGGCCGGGTCGGCGTTCATCCGCATCAGCTCGAGCACTTCGTCCTTCGGAACGGGCAACGGGCCTCCTTAGTCGAGCAGGGCGCTGGCGACGACTTCGCGCTGGGTCGCGGCGTGGCCGCCGAACGCGTCGATCCACTGCGCGCGCTTGTAGTAGCGGTGCAGGACATGCTCCCACGTGAAGCCGATCCCGCCGTGAACCTGGATCGCGCGCTCGCAGGCCGCGACTGCGGTCTCGGCGGCGAACGACTTGGCGGACGCGACCGCGACCGGCGCCCGCTCGTCGTCCTCGGCCACGCACCACGCTGACCAGTAGGCGAGCGAGCGGGCGAGCTCGGTCTCGACGTAGGTGTCGGCCAGCGGGTGCGAGACGGCCTGGTAGGTGCCGATCTTCTTCCCGAACTGCTCGCGCTCGGAGACGTAGGCGACCCCGAGCTCGAGCGCCTTCTGCGCGACGCCGACCGCCTCGGCCGCGAGCCCGGCGAGGAGCCGGAGCCGGACGGGCTCGAACGCGCCGTCCGTGGAGACTTTGTGTTCCTGTAACACAAGCCTTCCGAGCGGCCGCGACTCGTCCACGGTCGCGAGCGTCCTCCCGTCGGCCGGAACGGCCGTCATGTCCTCGCGCAGGACCCGATCGGCCGTGTCCAGGTGCGGCACGAGGCCGTCGAGCTCGACCGACCAGGCCTGCTCGTCCACTTCCGGCAGCGCGGGGAGGACGACCGCCGTCGTCAGGAACGGGCCGGAGTAGAGCGCGCGGCCGGCCTCCTCGAACAGGATCGCCTCGTCGACGAACGAGAGCCCGCCGCCGCCGCGCTCCTCGGGGACGGAGACGCCGAGCCAGCCCAGCTCGCGCAGCTCGGCGAGCGGCGCCTCCGGGTTGGCCTCGAGAAACGCGCGCGCCTGGCGCCGCAGCTCCTCCTGCTCCGGGGTGAAGGCGAACTCCACCTAGCGCGACCTCGGGAGGCCGAGCACGCGCTCGGCGATGATGTTCCGCAGGATCTCCGACGTTCCGGCCTCGATCGTGTTGCCGCGGGAGCGCAGCTGCTGGTGCTGCCAGTAGCCGCCGTCCTCGACGATCTGCGCCTCGGGGCCGAGCAGCTCGAGCGCGAGCTTCGTCACCCGCTGGTTCGCCTCCGACCACCAGAGCTTCGCGCCCGAGCCCTCCGGGCCCGGGATCCCGGTCTTCATCAGCGTCGTCAGCGAGCGGTAGTTCGTGTAGCGCACCGCCTGGAGGCCGATCCACTCGCGCGCGATCGCGTCGCGCTGCACCGGGTTCGCGCCGCGCTCCTTCGCCAGCGCGATCAGCTTCCGGATCTGGGACTCCAGTCCCGCCGTCAGGGCGAAGCCCAGCGTGCCGCGCTCGTGCAGGAGCGTCGTCATCGCCACCTGCCAGCCCCCGCCGACCTCGCCGACGACGTTCTCGACCGGCACTCGGGCGCCGGTGAAGAAGATCTCGTTGAACTCGGCCTCGCCGGTGATCTGCCGCAGCGGCCGCACCTCGACCCCGGGCGCGTGCATGTCGACGAGCAGGTAGGTCAGACCGGCATGCCGCTCGCTCGCCGGGTCGCTGCGCGTGACGAGGATGCACCAGTCGGCGATGTGCGCGAACGACGACCAGACCTTTTGCCCGTCGACGACGAAGTGGCCGTTCTCCCGGCGCGCGGTCGTGCGGACGGCCGAGAGGTCGGAGCCCGCGTCCGGCTCGGAAAAGCCCTGGCACCAGATCTCCTCCGTCGAGAGGATCTTCTCCAGGTGCCGCTCCTTCTGGGCGTCGGTGCCGTGGGCGATGATCGTCGGCCCGGCCATCCCGAGCCCGATCACGCCGACGTGGCCCGGGGCCTCCGCGCGCGCCATCTCCTCGAGGAAGATCGCCTGGTGGCTGTACGGGGCGCCGGCGCCCCCGTACGCCGTCGGCCAGGTGAGCCCGGCGTACCCCGCCTCGTACAGCTTCCTGCTCCACTCGCGCCCCGCGTCCGCGAAGCGCTCCCGGCGGGTCTCCTCGGTCAGGTTCGCCGCGATCCACGCGCGCACCTCCGCGCGGAATGCGGCCTCGCCGGGCGTGTCGCGGAGATCCACGGGTCGACTCTAACCTGACACAATCGGCTTCGTGAGCACGCTTTCCCCGGAGTCGGTCGCGGTGCGCCGCGCCGAGGTGCGCGCGTTCATGGAGGAGCACGTCTATCCGAGCGAGGCCGCGCTCCAGCGCGAGGACGAATCGTCGGATGCTCTGATCGCGGAGCTCCGGAAGAAGGCACAGTCGGCCGGGATCTGGGCGCCGCACCTGCCACCCGAGGCCGGCGGCAGCGGCTCCGGGTTCATGGAGTACGCGCTCTTGAACGAGGAGATCGGTCGCAGCATGTGGGCGCAGCTCGTCTTCAACTGCCAGGCGCCCGACGCGGGCAATGGCGAGATCCTGCACATGTTCGGCACCGAGGAGCAGAAGGAGCGGTTCCTGCGGCCGCTCGTCGAGGGAACGGCGCGCTCGTTCTTCTCGATGACCGAGCCCGAGGTGTCCGGGGCGGATCCGACCGGCCTGCGCACGACGGCCGTGCTCGACGGCGACGAGTGGGTGATCAACGGGCACAAGTGGTTCTCGTCCTCGGCCGAAGGCGCCGAGTTCGGGATCGTGATGGCGGTGACCGACCCGGACGCGCCGCCGCACCGGCGGATGAGCCAGATCCTCGTTCCGGTCGACACGCCCGGCTACGAGCTGATCCGGCCGATCCCCGTGATGGGCCATGCGGGCCGCGGCTGGTCGACGCACTGCGAGGTGCGCTACACCGACGTGCGCGTCCCGCGCGA
This sequence comes from Actinomycetes bacterium, assembly GCA_031425855.1. Classification (GTDB taxonomy): domain Bacteria; phylum Actinomycetota; class Thermoleophilia; order Gaiellales; family Gaiellaceae; genus Gaiellasilicea. The sequence continues at coordinate 8,328 of JANPKC010000082.1, forward strand.
GAACGTCCTCGGCGAACCGGGCGACGGCTTCCGGATCGCGCAGAAGCGGCTCGGGCCGGGGCGGATCCACCACGTCATGCGCTGGCTCGGCCAGATGCAGCGGGCGTTCGAGCTGATGTGCCGGTACGCGCTCGAGCGGGAGGTCGGCGGCGCGCCGCTCGCCGAGAGGCAGACGGTCCAGAACTGGATCGCCGACTCGGCCGCCGAGATCCAGGCCTGCCGGCTGCTGACGCTCGACGCGGCGAGGAAGCTGGACGAGGGGGACGAGGCGCGCGTCGAGGTCTCGCTGATCAAGTTCTACGCCGCGCAGGTGCTGAACGACGTGATCGACCGCGCGATCCAGGTGCACGGCGCCCGCGGGCTCACGGACGAGACGCCGCTTGCGTTCATGGCCCAGCAGGCCCGCGCCGCGCGCATCTACGACGGCCCGGACGAGGTGCACCGGATGGTCGTCAGCCGCCGGATCCTGAAGACGTTCGCCGACGGCGGCACGTTTACGTTCTCGTAGCGCTTTGGTTGCACGAACGTTCGGGGACTGTCCCCGGGACTGTCCCCTCGCTTACGCGAGCTCGGCCTCGATCGCCCGCGCCAGCTCCTCCGGCCTGAAGCCGTCCGGGCCGCGCCCGCCCTGGAACGCCACCCGGCCGTCGCGGCCGATCAGGTAGAGCCGGTCGGGCCAGCCGCCGTACGCGGACGCGACCGCGTCGTCGACGTCGTCGAGGAGGATCGGGATCCGCGTCGCGAGCCGCACCGCACACGCGTCCGCAGCCTCGGCCCGCTCGTCGAGCGAGACCGGATCGGTCACCACGATCTGCTCGCGGCGGTTGTCCGCCAGCACCCAGCCGTCCTCGGGATGCGCCTCGCGGATGTAGACGATGAAGAACGCGACCTCGCCGCCGTGGCGCTCGTACAGCTCCTCCAGCTCGCCCAACTGGCGGCGGAAGGGCGGTCAGGTGTAGGAGCCGAAGACCAGGGCGACCGCTCGCTCGCCCGCGAAGTCCGAGAGCCGCACGCGGCCGGAGCCGTCCAGCAGCGGCAGGTCGAAGGCGAAGGCGGGATCGCCGGGCGCGAGCTCGGGCGACATCAGGCTGCCGTAGAACGGCGACGACATCACGTCGCCGAGCGTCAGCGGCGAGTCGGCCGGCGTCTCCGGCGCGCTCATCCGGCTACGAGAGCGCTTCGCGGCGGCGCTGCTGCATCTCGGCCGTCGGCACGTTGACCTTCCAGACGAGCCCGAGCCGCCGCATCAGCCTGATCACGAGCCCGCCGATGTCGAGCTCCCAGGGCCGGAGGCCGTGGAACGCCGACGACGGGAACGCGTGGTGGTTGTGATGCCACGACTCGCCGAAGGAGATCCAGGAGAGCCACCAGACGTTGCGCGACTCGTCCTTGACGCGGAAGCGGCGTGAGCCGACGAAGTGGCAGACCGAGTTGACCGACCAGGTGATGTGGTGGAGCAGGAAGATCCGGATCAGGCCGCCCCAGAACATCGCCTGCAGGCCCGCGCCGATCGTGCCGCCCCAGATCCAGCCGGCGACGAACGGCGCCACCAGCGACACCGCCACCCAGAGCGGGAACATGCGGGAGATGAAGACCATGCCGCGGTCGGCGAGGAGGTCCTTCGCGTACTTCGTCCACTCCGCGCGGCCGACGTTGCGGAAGAGCCAGCCGACGTGCGCGTGCCAGAGGCCGGCGATCTTCCCGCGCAGCCCCGGGCCGAAGCCCGCGTGCGGCGAGTGCGGATCGCCCTCGCGGTCGGCGAACGAGTGGTGCTTGCGGTGGTCGGAGACCCAGCGGATCACGGGACCCTGCACGGCCATCGAGCCGAGTACGGCGAGCCCGTAGCGGATGCTCTTGTAGGTCTCGTACGACCGATGCGTGAAGAGCCGGTGGAACCCGATCGAGATGCCCAGCGTCGTCAGCGCGTAGCCGACCGCGAAGATGATCAGGTCGCGCCAGGTCACGTACTGGCCCCAGAGGAAGAAGATCGACGCCAGGAAGCCGGCGAACGGAATCGTGACGCCGAGCAGGTTCGTGATCTTCTGACCCCGGCTCATATGCAGCTCGGCGGCGAGTTCGTCCACGTCGCGGAGAGTAGCGCCCTTCCCGGCCGACCGCGGGTTCCTTTGCCATCCGCCCGCCCGCCCGCATAAGCTCCACCGGCCGATGGCCCTGCTCTCGCTGCGGAACGTCACTCGCCGGTTCGGCGGGATCGTCGCCCTCGACGGGGTCTCGCTCGACGTGCCGGAGGGTCAGATCGTCGGCCTGATCGGGCCGAACGGCGCCGGCAAGACGACGGCGTTCAACGTGATCACGCGGCTGTACACACCGAACGAGGGCGACGTCGTCTTCGAGGGCGAGACGCTGCTGAAGACGCCCGTGCACGGGATCGTGCGGCGCGGGATCGCCCGCACGTTCCAGAACGTCGAGCTGTTCAAGACGATGACCGTCCTCGACAACGTCCTCGTCGGCGCCCACGCCCGCAGCGGCGACACCGAGGCCGCGGCGCACGACGCGCTCGAGTACGTCGGGCTCGGCTCGATCGCGGCGCGGCCGGTGGCCGGGTTGCCGTTCGGGACGCTGAAGCGCGTCGAGCTCGCTCGCGCGCTCGTCGCCGCTCCGAAGCTGCTCCTGCTCGACGAGCCGGCCGGCGGGCTCAACCACGAGGAGGTGGGCGAGCTCGGTCGTTTCATCCAGAAGATCCGCGACGACCGCAAGCTGACCGTCCTCCTCGTCGAGCACCACATGAACCTCGTGATGGGGATCTCCGACCACGTCCACGTGATGAACTTCGGCAAGACGATCGCCGAGGGGACGCCCGCCGAGGTGCGGGCGAACCCGGCCGTGATCGAGGCCTACCTCGGCACGGAGGACTCGGCGTAGTGGCGCTGCTCGAGCTCCGCGACGTCGAGGCGCGCTACGGCCCCGTGCGGGCGCTCAACGGCGTCTCGCTCGCGGTCGAGCAGGGCCAGATCGTCGCCGTCCTCGGGGCCAACGGCGCCGGCAAGACGACGACGCTGCGGTCGATCTCGGGCACGGTCAAGCGGAGCGGCCAGATCCTCTTCGACGGGAAGCCGCTCGGGCGCCGGGGCCCCGAGTCGGTGGCGAAGCTCGGGGTCGCGCACGTCCCCGAGGGCCGCGGCACATTCGCCGAGATGTCGGTCGAGGAGAACCTGCGGCTCGGCGCCTACGTCCATCGCGGCTCGATCGAGGACGACATCGCGCGCGTCTCCGCGTACTTCCCCTGGATCTCGACACGGCTCGGCCAGCACGCCGGGACGCTCTCCGGCGGCGAGCAGCAGATGCTCGCACTCGCCCGGGCGCTGATGAGCCATCCGCGGATGCTCCTGCTCGACGAGCCCTCGCTCGGTCTCGCGCCCCTCATCACCCGTGAGATCTTCCGGATCGTGAGCGAGCTGAACGAGAAGGAGGGGCTGACCGTGCTCGTGGTGGAGCAGAACGCGGCGATCGCGCTCGAGGTGGCGTCGTATGCGTACGTGCTCGAGGTGGGGAAGGTCGCCGTGTCCGGGCCGAGCGACGAGCTCGCGCGCAACGAGAGCGTCAGAAAGTCGTACCTGGGCTACTGATGGCGGAGTTCTTCCAGCAGGTCGTCGCAGGGCTCGCCACCGGGGCGATCTTCGCGGCGCTCGCGCTCGCGCTCGTCCTGATCCACCGCGCGACCGGCGTGATCAACTTCGCGCAGGGCGAGATGGCGATGTTCACGACCTACATCGCCTGGACGCTGACCGCGAACCACGGCTGGTCGTACTGGCCGGCCTTCGCGGCCACGCTCGTGCTCGCCTTCCTGCTCGGCGTCGGGCTCCAGCGCGTGGTGATCCGGCCGATCGAGCGCGCCTCGATCCTGACGACCGTGATCGTGACGATCGGGCTCGTGCTGATCTTCAACGGGCTCGCCGGGCTGATCTGGTCGGCCGAGGTGCGCGCGTTCCCGAGCCCCTTCCCGAACGACACCTGGGAGGTCGGCGGCGTCGCGATCTCGCAGCAGGACGTGGGGACGTTCGGGGTCGTGCTCGTGATGGTCACCGTGCTCTGGGCGTTCTTCCAGTTCACGAAGACGGGCCTCGCGCTGCGCGCGTCCGCGCTCAACCCGGACGCGAGCCGGCTCGTCGGCGTTCGCGTCGGCTGGATGCTCGCGATCGGCTGGGGCCTCGCCGCCGTCCTCGGCGCCGTCGCGGGGATGATGACCGCGCCGACCGTCTTCCTCGACCCGAACATGATGCAGGCCGTGCTGATCTACGCGTTCGCCGCGGCCGTGCTGGGCGGGATCGACTCGCCCTTCGGCGCCGTCGCCGGCGGCTTGATGCTCGGTGTCGGGCTGAACCTGATCGGCACGTACATCGACTTCGTCGGGGCGGGCCTGCGGCTGCCGGTCGCGCTCCTGATCATCCTCGTCGTCCTGCTCGTCAAGCCGGCCGGCCTCTTCGGCAAGGCCGTCACGAGGCGCGTGTGAAGCGCGCCGACCTCTATCGCGTCGGGGTCTTCCTGCTCGCGGTTGCCGCCGTCCTCTACCTGCCGCAGCTGCGCTGGGTCAGCGACTTCCGGGCCCAGCAGTTCGCGTACGTCGCGATCTACTTCATCGCCCTGCTCGGGCTGAACGTGCTCACCGGGTACACCGGCCAGATCTCGCTCGGCCATGGCGCCTTCATGGCGATCGGCGGCTACACGACGGCGATCCTGATCTCCGAGCAGGGGCTGAAGATCGGCGGCCACACGTTCGCGAGCGACATGAAGGACGTCTGGACGATCCCGCTCGCCGGCGTCGTCGCGGGCCTCGCGGGCTTCCTCTTCGGCTTCCCCGCGTTGCGTCTGACCGGCCTCTACCTGGCGCTCGCGACCTTCGCGATCGCGGTCGCGATGCCGGGGTTGCTCAAGTACGAGCGCTTCGAGGCGTTCACGGGCGGCGGGGGCGGGATCAACCTCTTCGGGATCCCGGGCCTCACCGGCGCCCTCGAGGGCGTCACGATCCCGGTGATCGACCGGACGATCAGCTTCAACGAATGGCTCTACTACCTCTGCTGGACGGTCGCGCTCGTGATGTTCGCGCTCGCGTGGGTACTCCTGCGGGGCAAGATCGGCCGTTCGCTCCGCGCCGTTCGTGACAGCGAGCTTGCCGCCGCGTCGTCAGGCGTCAACCTCGCGACCTACAAGACGCTCGCATTCGGGATCAGCGCCTTCTACGCCGGCGTCGCCGGGTCGCTGCTCGCGATCGCGACGAGCTTCGTCAACCCCGATACGTATCCGATCACGCTCTCGATCTTCCTGCTCGTCGGCGTCGTCGTCGGTGGGCTCGGCTCGCTCTGGCCGCTCGTCTTCGGCGCCATCTTCATCCAGTTCCTGCCGCTCTGGGCCCAGGAGGTCTCGAAGGCGCAGGGCGCGCCTGCGGTGGTCTACGGCGTCATCCTGATCCTCGTCATGCTCGCCCTCCCGGGCGGCGCAGGCGGGCTGCTGCGCCGTCTGCAATCGCTTACAAGTCGCGGCTACCATCGCGATCGCTGAGCCGACTTCCGAACTCAAGGGGGCTGAACCGACGATGCGCCGACCCAGACTTCTCCTCGCCCTGCTCGCGCTCGCGGGCGCGATCGCGACCGGCGCCACCGCGGCGACGAGCGCCGACCCGGGCATCACCGCGAAGACGATCCTCGTCGGCGGCACGACGCCGCTCTCCGGTAGCGCGTCCGCATACGCATCCGTCGCGCGCGGCGCAAACGCCTACTTCAAGTACGTGAACGCCCGCGGCGGGGTCAACGGCCGCACGATCGCCTACAAGTTCGTCGACGACGGCTACGACCCGGCCCGCACCGTGCAGGCGACGCGCCAGCTCGTCGAGCAGGACAAGGTCTTCGCCATCTTCAACTCGCTGGGCACCGAGCACAACGCTGCGATCCGCGACTACCTGAACGCAGCCAAGGTGCCGCAGCTCTTCGTCGCCTCCGGGGCGACGACGTTCGGACGTGACTTCAAGCAGTACCCGTGGACGATCGGGTTCCAGCCGAGCTACCGCGCCGAGGGTTGGATCTACGGCAAGTACCTCGCGCGCACCAAGCCCGGCGCCAAGATCGGCGTCCTCTTCCAGAACGACGATTACGGCAAGGATCTGATGGCGGGCCTGAAGCAGGGGATCGCGCGCTCGAAGGTGAAGGTCGTCGCGGCTCAGCCGTTCGACGTCACCTCCCCCGACGTGCAGTCGCAGATCTCGCGGCTGAAGGCATCGGGCGCCAACGTGCTCGCGCTGTTCGCGACCCCTCGCCATGCGATCCAGGGCTACGTCTTCGCGAACCGGCTCGGCTGGCGGCCGCTGATCATCAACAACGCTGTCTCGAGCGCGTCCAACATCATGACCCTGGCCGCCGAGGGCGGCACCAACAAGGCCGTCGAGAACTCGGTCTCGATCGTCTTTCTCAAGGACCCGACCGACGCGAAGTGGCGGAACGACGCCGCGGTGAGGTTGTACCGCTCGATCATGTCCCGCTACGCGAGGGGCGCGAACCAGAAGGACGTCTACCACGTCTACGGCATGGCGGTCGCCTACGAGTTCGCGAAGGTGCTGAAGGCCGCCGGCAAGAACCCGACCCGCGCGTCGGTGATGGCGCAGACGAGGAAGCTGAACGACCCGGCGAACCCGTTCCTGCTGCCCGGCCTGACGATCAAGACGAGCGCGACCGAGCGCTTCCCGATCGAGCAGGCGCTGCTGCAGCGCTGGTCGAAGGGGAGCTGGAAGAGCTTCGGCGGGCTCTGGGGGTATCGCGCGGGCTAATGTCCGCGCATGGTCGAACTGCTCGACGCGCCGCTTGACGACCTGCTCGCGGCGGCGCGCGAGCGGCGGCGCGGCAGCGGGCTCGTCACCTACTCGCCGAAGGTCTTCGTCCCGCTGACGACGCTCTGCCGCGACGTCTGCGGCTACTGCACGTTCGCCCGCCCGCCCCGCCGCGGCGAGCGCGCGTACCTGACCGAGGACGAGGTGCTGGCGATCGCGCGCGCGGGTGCGGCGGCCGGCTGCACGGAGGCGCTCTTCACGCTCGGCGACAAGCCGGAGCTCCGCTACAAGGTCGCGCGCGCGGAGCTCGCGGAGCTCGGCTGCGAGACGACCCTCGAGTACCTCGGCCGGGTCGCAAAGCTCGTGCTCGAGGAGACCGGTCTCCTGCCGCACCTGAATCCGGGCGTGATGAACCGTGAGGAGCTGGCGGCGCTGCGGCCCGTGTCGGCCTCGATGGGGATCATGCTCGAGACGGTCGCCGAGCGGCTGGCTGCGAGAGGAGGCGCTCACTGGGCCTCACCGGACAAGCTGCCGGCGCGGCGCCTGGAGACGATCGAGCTCGCGGGTGAGCTGCGGATCCCGTTCACGAGCGGGATCCTGATCGGGATCGGCGAGACCCGCGCGGAGCGGCTGGAGGCGCTCGAGGCGCTGCGCGCGCTGCACGAACGGCACGGGCACCTGCAGGAGGTGATCGTGCAGAACTTCCGCGCCAAGCCGGGGACGCGGATGGCGTCGCATCCCGAGCCGAGCCTCGACGACCCCCTCTGGACGATCGCCGCGGCGCGGCTCCTCCTTCCCGACGACGTCGCCGTGCAGGCGCCGCCGAACCTCGCCTACGACGACTTCCCGCGCCTGCTCGACGCAGGCATCGACGACTGGGGCGGCGTCAGCCCGGTCACGATCGACCACGTCAACCCGGAGGCCCCGTGGCCCGACCTGGTCAGACTTGGTCAAGCGACCAGGTCAAGGCTGCTCAACATCGCTGCAAGGCTGCCGGTCTACCCTGGTCATGTTGGTCAAGCGTGGGTCGACCAACAGGTCCTGCCGTACGTTCTCCGCGCCTCTGACGCGCTCGGGCTCGCCCGCGAGGACAGCTGGCACCCGGGCGAGGCCGGCGCCGTGCCTTTCGTCGTCGCCCGCGACGCGCTGCCCGTGGACGCGGCCGACGAGCTGGGGGAGGAGGAGATCGTGCGGCTCTTCCGCGCCCGCGGCGACGAGCGGCAGCGGGTCTTCGCCGCCGCCGACCGGCTTCGCCGCGAGGTGTGCGGCGACACGGTCAGCTACGTCGTGACACGGAACATCCAGTACACGAACGTCTGCTACTTCCGCTGTGGCTTCTGCGCCTTCTCGAAGGGCAAGCTGGCGGCGAACCTGCGTGGCGCGCCGTATCTCGTCCCGCACGAGGAGATCGTCCGCCGCGCGCGCGAGGCCTGGGACCGCGGTGCCACAGAGGTCTGCCTGCAGGGCGGCATCCACCCGGCCTTCACGGGCGAGTACTACGCGTCGGTCGTCGACGCGATCCGTTCCGAGCTGCCCGACCTGCACATCCACGCCTTCTCGGCACTCGAGGTCTGGCAGGGCGCGGAGACGCTCGGCCTGCCGCTCGAGGGGTACCTGGCGATGCTGCGCGACCTCGGCCTCGGCTCGCTGCCCGGCACTGCAGCGGAGATCCTCGACGACGAGGTGCGCGCGGTGATCTGCCCCGACAAGGTCTCGACCGGGCAGTGGCTCGCGGTGCACGATGCGGCACACCGGGTTGGGCTCCGCTCGAACGTGACGATCATGTTCGGCCACGTCGAGCGGACGGAGCACTGGGCGCGTCACCTCCTGCGGGCGCGCGAGCAGCAACAGCGGTCGGCCGGGTTCACCGAGTTCGTGCCGCTGCCGTTCGTGCACATGGAGGCCCCGATGTGGCTGCAGGGTCGGGCGCGGTCGGGGCCGACGTTCGGCGAGTCGCTGCTCCTGCACGCGGTCGCGCGGCTCGCGCTGCACCCGGCGATCACGAACATCCAGGCGTCTTGGGTGAAGCTCGGGCCCGAGGGCGTCGGCGCGGCACTCCGGGCGGGCGTGAACGACCTCGGCGGGACGCTGATGAACGAGTCGATCTCCCGCTCCGCCGGCTCCGAGCACGGCCAGGAGATGTCGCCGGAGACGATGGAGGCGCTGATCCTCGCGAACGGCCGCACCCCGCGGCAGCGGACGACGCTCTACGCCGACGCGCCTGACGATCGGCGCGCCGCCTCGCTCACCGCACAGCCGCTCGTCGAGCCGCTGAACCCACCCGTTCGCGACGCCGGGCTGAAGGCGCCGCCGCGGCTCGTCCGCCCGGGCCTGCTCGCCCGGGCTCGCTAGCCGGCGCGCACGATCTGCGGCACTCCGGCGAGCCAGCTGGGGATCCGGCGGCGCGCGTGCCGCACGGCCGCCTCGACCGCATCGGACGTCCCGGCGCCGTGGAGCCCCTCTCCGTGGCCGACCAGGAGATGCTCGACGTCGAGCCCGCGCAGCGTCTGCGGCGGCCGCAGACGCAGGAAGGGATGGACCCCCGCGGGCTGCGCGCCGGCGCGGGAGAAGGGGAGAGTTCCGAGAGCGGCAGCGCAGCCCAAAATAAGGAGCACAC